>CAYGWT010000314.1:0-2618 GCA_964353625.1 uncultured Candidatus Bathyarchaeia archaeon
CAGGTGAGAGTCGCGGACGCACTGCTTCCACTGTGTATGCTGTTTGGGTGGCCTGCGATTCTTGGTTTGACCCTTGGTACGATCGTAGCAAACCTCTTTGGTGGTCTAGGACCAATCGACATCGTTGGGGGTGGTCTCGCGAACTTGATTGCGGGCTACGTCGCATGGAGAATCTCCCTGAATAAGGGGAAATCCTGGCTCTTCCTTGGCGTTGTATCGCAAGTGATAATCGTCACCGCAATGGTTGGAACTTACCTCAGCTACCTATTCGGGATGCCTGTTGAAGTCGGGTTGCTTGGCGTACTCTTAGGAAGTATAGTCGCTATTGGAATCCTCGGGTCTCTGCTCTTGCTGGCACTGTCATCGAGGCGGGTATCTGCTGCATTCAGATCGTGCGTAGTCATCTTTCGCACAGGTAACTGAAGCACCAGAGTCATGGAATCTCCACGCTAGTCTTCCACGGGAGCATGACAGCCTCGCGAGTCTTTTGGGATGGGCCAGCTGAGTATTCTGCTCTTCTCAAGCCCAATGAGGACAGGGACACCGACAACGGTGGCAACTGTAACGGTGTAAGCTGCTTCGAGAGGGGTCTGAATGGCGCCTAACACGAATATTGCGGGAAGCGCCTCTATCGGGATCGGGTATACCTGATAGAGGCCACCAACTATGAGCATGAACACTCTGACCAAAACATCCAGCTCCACTGCCACGAAAGCAACCAGAGCAACAGCAGGAACCAAACGATGCGGATTCAGCTTGGTAGCTTGGAGTCTGCGCACAAGGAAAGCCGCGGCGAAGATGCCTACGAACCCGATGTAGGTGTCCCAAAGTGTCCACAAGGGAATATACATCGCCAAAGGATGCGCGAGAAATGCCGCGAGCAACACTGCATAGATTCCAGCAGTGAGATACCATCTCCGCGATATCAAGAAACCCGCCCCCAGCGCTCCTACAGCCTCAGCAATCCCGAATAGGTTCTCGATCCAGAAGCCATCAGGCCTCATGAAACGTCCCCCGATCCAACCGATCGCTGCTGCAAGGAACCCAAGATAAGGACCCGCAATGATGCCTTCTAATGGCTCCATGACTATGCTCATTCTTCGAAACCCGACAAGCGGAGGCGCGTACGAGAGGACAATATGAAGAGCTGCCAACGCTGCAACCACAGATACATACAGGCTTCCTCGTCCTCTCAGAGTCATGACCTCTCACCAAGTATGCAAATTCATCCAGCGCCTGAATGTTGCATGCAGCAGTGCAGTGATATATCTCTTGGCGGCTTGATTTCCTGCAAACTCTCGCTATTGTTTTGGTGTCAGGTCGAGATGTGATTGGGTTCTATCTTGAGTATGACGCGTTTCTCGTCGGGTGCGTGCGATGGGTACTTGTCCTTGCCAATGTATTTCTTAGCAAGCTTGTCGATGTGTGCGTCAGCGCCT
Organism: uncultured Candidatus Bathyarchaeia archaeon; assembly: GCA_964353625.1. Taxonomy (GTDB): domain Archaea; phylum Thermoproteota; class Bathyarchaeia; order 40CM-2-53-6; family 40CM-2-53-6; genus CAVPLU01. Next base: position 1,440 of record CAYGWT010000314.1, read on the forward strand.
TCGAGTATCTGAGATATTACGCGCCCTCGGATCACAATTTTGTCGTACATGTTGTTTTGATCGGCAACAGTAACTGCAACGCGAGGATCTCTAGCAACATTCTTCTGTTTCACGCGCCCCATCGAAGTGTTAACTAGTATTATTTCGCCCTCATGATCAATCCAGACAGGTGTCACTTGTGGCGAACCATTTGGCATGATGGTTCCGAGGAAAGCGAAATTCTTGCCTTCAATCAATTTCATTGCGTGATCGTTGAGCTTGAGAGGCAATCAGGTCACGGTAGATTGTGGTGATCCTGATGACATGTAAGGTTTGCCAGTGAAGGACTGTTCATCCTTGGGAGATAGCAACATTGGAGAGCGGAACTGCTCCATATGACGCAAGGGGTCTTCTGGCCCTATGTTCCGTCCGGTGTCTCTTCCGCATAAGCCGCCGAAAGAGTGGTGCCAGTTTCCGGTACCCCAAGATTGATGAAAAACTCGCAATATTCCGCGCCGGAAAACACACATCAAGGTTCAGTGGCATCTAGAATGAGTTTCTTGTAGAAGCGACCCAGCTGACCGGCTAGGATTCCTTTCAGAACGTCGCAGACAGGAGCAATGTCATCGACCGAAGCGTCCTCGGTTACCTCCATAAGATTTGACATAACGCTGGTAAATTGCAGGACGAGCATATTCGGTCAAAGATATGTTTCAGAACGCTGCTGCTCCCAATGTTCGGCATTCACTAGTGCGTTTGTCATGTCAGAGTCACTCATTATTCGATCAGTCATGCTTCGACATTTTCGAAGAGGAATCATACAATGTGTTGTGTTGCATAACTGTTTCATCAACACAAATGCTGTCAAGAGTGCACACGAAAAGGATTGCTCCCAGTTATGGAAACTAGCACATTCATGTCAGAAAAATCCAGTCGTGCAACACAGCGATACAATGCAAAGCTTCATCTGCGGCAAGCTCAACTGAATATCATGAAGAACCATGCCGAGAAGGAAAGCTTCTGACTCGATATCCTAGGTACTAGTGTCCTGTAACTAACAGACGTAGGATTATGATTTGAGCCACTTACGCGTGCCCATGCTTGAAATCTGGTATGAAGAGAGATTTTCGCGCCCAGCTGAACATGAATCATAACTATAGGGATTTGTGATACGGGACACTAGCTTCAGCGGAAGTTCTA
>CAYGWT010000315.1:0-11214 GCA_964353625.1 uncultured Candidatus Bathyarchaeia archaeon
GGCCCCCACGCTGACCCCGGCGAAGTCCTTCTTATCCGGAACAACTCTTGACAATAGATCACGTTCGGTGAAGATTGCGTTAACAACTTTCTTGGATGACACCAGAATGCTCCCGACGTGCTTCTCTCCCATCAGTTCACAAGCGTCAGCTACTGATGTTTCCGAGTCCACGGTCAGCGGAGGTTGACTCATGAAGTCTCTGACTACGATCAACTCTTTCACAGATACAGCGCTAACTACTGCTTACGGATAAGTTCTCATGCCGTAGCGATAATTGAATGTTAATTAATGGTGGCGTTCGTCTCCGGGAGCGTTGTCACGCTCACGTTCGTTTCTTCCTGTGGAGGGTTGTTCGTATGCGCTTCCTGCGGCTGAGCTGGCGGGGCTCCTCCGGATTGGACTGACTTGACATCTTCCATTATCTTCTGAATCTGTTTCTTCATGAGTCGGGGATCCTGACTGAGGTTGAAGTAGTCGCAGAAGCTTGGGGTCGTTGTGAGGACTTTTGATCTACCCAGCTTTTCCTCTGAGATTAATCCCATGTCTCGCAGTTGTTTCACGTGTCCGTAGGCTAGGTTGCCTCTGACCTTCACGACATGTGACTGGGCTACGGGTTGGCGTAGAGCGATATAGGAAAGTGTCTTGAGAGGGCCAGGAGTTAGGAGTTGCCTCGTTGCCAGACGTTTCACACTTTTCGAGTATTCTGGTTTCAGCTGCATAACGTATCGGCCGTCAGATAATTCGAGAACCTCGAGCGCTCCCGAGTCCTGTGCATACTTCTCTTTCAGCGCTGCCGCAAGCTTGCGTATCTTATCCTCTGAGCGCATGTTGAGGATCGATCCTAAGACGCCAACGTCGAGGGGCTTGCCAGTCACATACAATGCGGCCTCGATCATTGAGATCTGATTCTTTGTACGTTCGTCTGCACGTTTTTCGATCTGCTGAGTATCAGACAACTGCGGGTGCAACCTCCGGTAGGCTGATGAGTATGTCACCCCGGTCTCCTTTCTGGCTCAAGTTCACTTTGTTCTGCATAACTAGGAAGAGGAGCATGATGAAGGTCCTAACCGCATCCAGCAGCGTGGAGTCCTTGGTGAGTTGTAGGAATGATAGTGTGGCTTCTGGGCTAGCTTTTCGTAGAAGTGTGGCGTAGAATACTTCGATGTTCTTCTCGATATTGGCTAGGAACTCATCCATTTGTTCAAGTATCTCTGGTGGACTGAGCAGGCTCTTTCTCTCGGCGAGAGCTAGGCTTTCACGTTTCAGCACTTCCTCAAGCACTGAGAGAACTTGTTCGATGGAAGTTGCGGTGTATTCGAATCGAATAGGGAACGGGAGCGGCGGCGGGACCTCCTCGTTCGGTCTCGGAATCGGAGGCTTCGGCGGTTCCTCCATTTTGAGCACGAGCTCAGACTTCATTCTGTGGATCATTGAAGATGATAGGAGAGCGGTTCCTGAGGCAGAGAAGTCGATGAAGCCTTGTTTCTTCATCTCTGCTAGGAAGGTGTTGAGTATGTATGTGATATTCACATCCCATGGTTTGATGCGATGTAGTTTAAGCAGGTCGAAGAGAATCATGTATGGAGGTCGCAGCCAGAATGGCTTTTCGGTCATGTCCATTAGGCCTTCACCTCAGGCATCGGCATCTCCACAATCTGCGAGACACCCTCCTGGATGAAGACGCCGTAGACTCTGTTCCCTCTAGATATCGCGGTGTCTTTCAGTGACACGACTAGGAACTGTGATCCCTTCGATCGCTCGCGGAGCAATTCGGCGAGTCTCTGCGAGTTAACCACGTCCATGTGAGCGTCGATCTCATCGAACATGTAGAATGGCATTGGGTGTATTGCCTGAAGTGCTAGCAAGAAGCAGACCGTGCTGACTGATTTCTCCCCACCGCTTGCACTGCTGATTGTCATCATAGATTTGCCCGGGAATTCGAGCATGACGTCGACTCCGCCTTTGAATGGGTCCTCAGGGACCTCAAGAATCATTTTTCCTCTTCCCGTGCCCGTGATCTTGGTAAAGATCTCTTGGAACGTTGCGGCGACTTGGTTGAATGCCCGCATGAACATGTCGTACTTCTTCTTGTCAAGTTCGTTCATGAATTCAATGATCGCGTGTCTTTCATTCTCGATCTCGTAGATTCTCGTAGCTAGCTGTTTGTAGTTGCTCTTCTGACACTCGTATTGGTTGACCGCGAGCGCGTTGACTGCTCCGATTCGTTCAAGTTCTCGCTTGAGGGCGTTCAGTGAGGTTTCTATTGATGGAAGTTCTCTAGGATCTACTTCGGCGAGCTCATTGTACCCTAGCTGCTTGATCTCGCTCCAGAAAAGCGAGGCACGCATTTCTTTCTCTTTCACTGAGGAGTTGAGATCTGCGACCTCCCGATTCAGCGGTTCAAGTTGATTGATGATCTTCATCAGTTGGGTTTCTAGGCTTTTGAGGGTCTGTTCGAGCTCGCTCCGTTTTGTCTTGGCGGAGCTTACGTTCATCTGAATCTCATCTCTTTGGTCTTTGAACTTCTTTATGGTCGCAACATGGTCGGCCATGGTTTGGTTTGATGTTTCGATCTTTGACTGTATTTCCACTGTTTGCTTTTCGATCGATGCGATCTGAGCCTTCATTTGGTCTTGGTTTTGTTCGAATGTTGAAACGTAGGTCTCCAATGCAGCGATCTTAGATTCGAGCTCCAATTTTTTCTGAAATAGTGTGTTCACTTCATCATATAGGATTGCGTGCGTGCTCTCCAGTCTGGCTAGTTCGTCGGATTTTGCCTTGAGCAGATGAGATGATTTCTCTTTCATGAGTAGGTCGAGCTTGTTCTGGAGATCCTGTCTTCCATCCTGTGATGAGTGGAGACTGGACTTTTCATGTTCGATGTCTTCGCCGAACGTTGCGATGCGTTTGTCGGAGTTATCAATGGCCTTTATGGTTCGCTCGAGGTCATGTCTTATTGTGGCGGTTTCTCGTTCCATCGCTTCGATTAGGTTCTTGCTCGCTGACTTGCTCTCGTTTAGGTTCAGGATCTCCTCTCTCAGTCTCTCAAGGTCTTTCTTGCTACGTTCCAAGAGGTCCTCTAATGATGTGACCGCGGATGCCACGTCTGCAAGAGTTGATTCCTTAGGCACGAATCTTCTGGCGTCCAGTGGCTCGCGGTAGTATCCGATCTCCATGCCCCCTCCTGGCTCGTACAGGTCACCCGCAATCGACACTGCTCGGCATCCTTCAAGCGAGACCAGAAAGGCGGCCCTTTGGTTTGCAGTGAGTATCGTGTCACCAAAGACGAAGTTGATTGCATGATCGAACGGGCCTAAGGGCTCGATGAAGTCCTCGATCTTGCCAAGTATGCCCTCGATCTGCGTGGGGGGCTCGATCTTGCCCGTAGGATAGAGATTCTCGATGGGAATCAGTTTGACGCGTCCTAGTTTTGTTCTCTTGAGGCTTTCTATGCATGCAATTGCGCTTTCGATGTTCTTGACGGCGATTGATTTCATCCATCCTGCTGAAGCCGCCTCGATGGCTTTGCGATGTTCTTCCCTGAATTGGATCAAGTCACACAGACGTCCAAAGATGCCAGCGATGGCGCCTGACTGGCCCATCTCCTCGATCAGCTGGAGGGCGGAGTCATCGGATGCCATGGCCTCGGCTACGCTCTTCTGAGTTTCAACTTCTGCTAGAGTGAGTCTTGCTTTCTTTGAGACCTCTGCTGCATGAGCTACCTCTACTCCCTTCTCGACCTCAACCTTTGTGTACTCGGCGAGGTTTGCTTCGATCGTATCGAGCCTCGACTGCTCTTGTGCGAGAAGCTTCGCAAGCTCTTCGACTCTACTCTTGATGCTCGTTGATAGTTCTTCAAGTTCTATTCGTCTTGAATTTAGTGTCTGGATATGGCCTTCTAGAAGCGTGATCTTTGAACTGCTTCCTTTTGCCTCTGCATCGATCTCTATGAGTTGGCTCGTGAGTGCACTGATCTGTTCGTCTATTACGTTTGCCTCGCCTGATTCCTCTCCAATCTTCTTTCTGAACTCTGCAATGGATGTCGAGAAAACTTCTCGTTCCTTTCGCTTGGCATCGAGAACGGTAGTGAGCTCCGAAAATCTGCCTCTGCAATCGGCTAGATTCGAGTCGGATTGTGCGACCGACTGAACTGTTTGGTCCATGCGCTTCTCGATATCAGCTTTCTGGAGTTGGAGCGATCGTATGGTTTCCTTGGATGATTCGATCTCAGCCTTCAAACCTGCAACGTTCGCATTGACATCTCCGATGGCACGTTCGATCTTGAAAAGCTCACTGCTGCCCCTATCAACAACGGTCTCCTCGTAGCTCTGCCGATCCGACTCGGTTTTTTCTCTTTGTTTCGAGATCTCGTCTTTCTTGGCTTTGGTCTGTTCAATTGTCTGCCGTCTCTCAAGAATCTCATTTCTGAGCTCAGCTATCTGAGTCTGGATCTCAGATATCTTGCAAGAAGTGAGTTGGGCTTGGAGTCTACCGGTCTCCTTCTTGAGCTGCTGCGATCTGAGGTAATCGTTTCTCTCTTTCTCCAAGGATTCGACTCTAAGGCGAACTTCGTCGGTTCGGGCTGATGCGACCTTTATGTTCAGATCTGCTTGTTGCAGCTGGATCTCTGATTCTGCTTTCTTGGAATCGTAGACGGCTATTCCTATCATGTCCTCGATGATCCTTCGGCGTTCCTCATGGGTCACTTCGGCGAGTCTAGTGATTGCGTGTTGTTGAACGATATTGTGTCCGGAAACTTGGATGTCAGCAGATGAAAGGATGTCGGTAAGTTGCTTTCGTGAAACGCGTCGCCCGTTCATTCGGTAGATGCCTTCCCCGCCTCTTCGAAATTCCCTTGAGATAGTCACAAGGTCAGCATCCACGGGGATGCGTCGATCCGCGTTGTCGAATTGGATTCCTACGTAGGCGGATTTCGCTGTGGCATGAGGAGATCCTCTGTGTATGAGGTCGGTGATGTTTCCGCCTCTGAGTTCTTTGGCACTCAGTTCTCCCAGTGCGAACTTCACCGAGTCTATCACGTTGCTCTTCCCGGAACCGTTGGGGCCTGTAACCACGGTTAGGCCACGGTCAAGGCTCAGGGATACTTTCTTCCCGAAAGTCTTGAAACCTCTAAGATCAATCCTGCGAATGTAGACCAAGGGCTAATCGATCCCGCCGTGTCACGCCAGACCTTCGAGACTAGACGATCATGTTGTGATGTGGATTGGCCTTGAATCCGTATCGGATGTGAGATAAAGCTTGGTGCGAGTTTTCGGTGCTCGCGACCCGTAAATTCATGCTAGAATGAATGTCAGGGAACGTGCGTGGCTACTGTCCGTATCTTCTTTTGCGCATCTGGTAAGTTCGTACAGCTCTAAGTAAATCTATTCGCCTGAATTCCGGCCAATATACATCTAAGAAGCAAAATTCACTGTAGGCCGACTGCCACAATAGAAAGCCGCTGAGCCTCTCTTCTCCAGACGTTCGTATGACGAGATCTGGGTATGGGTTTGGAAGATGGGCTGTGTAAAGGTACTTCATGAAGAGCTGTTCGTCTATCTCTTCCGGCTCAACTGAACCCTCCTGAACATCGCTTGCGATCTTCTGTGCAGCGTCAATAATCTCAGTTCTTCCACCATATGCAAGGGCGATGTTCAGGAAGTGTTTGTCATACGATTCTGTGGCATGCTCGATCTCTTGGAGTACTTCTTGCAGGCGCTTCGGCAGCAAATCTAGACGCCCAAGCGCTTTGACTCTTACCTGATTCTGATGTAACCTCTCGTCTTTCAGTAGCCTCCTTGCCTCTTCTTCAATGATGCCAAATATCATGTCAACTTCTTGTTGTGGCCGATTGAAGTTCTCCATTGAGAAGGCATAGAGCGTGATTGTCTTGATATTGAGGTCGAGACACCAGTCCAGCAGAGCCTCACTGGTTTTTGCACCATAATGATGGCCTTCATAGGCTATGCCTGAACGTGCGATGGCCCACCGCCTGTTTCCGTCAAGAATGACTCCCAGGTGCTCCGGGAGAGGTTGTTTTCTGATCTGTCCGTCAAGCCACCATTCGTAGACAGCGTAGGCCCCGATCGCCCATAGAAAACCCTCTAGCATGATCAATCACGTCGCGGTGGCCTGTGAGAGCGCCTTCCCACACCGGCAGGTTCTTGCGACTGGAATTTTGGCAATCGTGTCCTTAACCAACGATTCTACTTCTGGCAGGACCTTCTCAGCCAGCTGCATCACTTCAGATGCTGTGAGCGATCTCTGAAGCCCCGCCGCCATGTTAGTTACGACGCAAACGGCACCGTAGCAGATCTCGAGTTCGCGCGCCAAGAACGCTTCGGGTGCAGATGTCATTCCGATCACATCGCATCCCGCGTTTCTCATCATCATGATTTCGGCCGGTGTCTCGTACCGAGGCCCGTCTGTACACGCGAGAACGCTCTCATTCCACGTTTTTCGAGACGACCGCCTAGAGGCCTCGATCAGCGTCTTTCGAATCTCAGGGCAGTAGACATCAGTCACGTCTACATGCACAACCGGTTCAGAATCGTAGAATGTCTGATTCCTCAACCTGGTAAAATCCACAAGGTCCACGGGAATCACGAGGTTCCCCGGTCGGTAACTTTCTCTCATCGCGCCTACGGCGTTGGTTGCAACTATCCTTTCCACTCCAAGTTGCTTCAGACTCCAGATGTTGGCTCTATAGTTCACCTTGTGAGGCGGGAATTCATGACGGGTTCCGTGCCTTGGCAGGAACGCGACATGTACGCCGTCAATTTTGGTAATCGTAATATCCGGAGATGGTCCATAGGGTGTATCGATTCGTCTTGTTTCTCCTTGTCCGATCAGTTGCTCAAAGCCGGAGCCGCCGACCAGTCCTATTCTGACGCTAGGCAAGAGTCATCCGCCAAAACTATCTCGTGACCTTACCGGGACGACAGAGAACGCGGGAATATAAGGTGTGTCAGCGGAGCCGCTTAGATGGCGCCCTTCTCCATCAGCGCCTTGAACTCTTCCAGGGATAGTCTCTTCCCTTGCCCGAGTTTCTCGGCGCCAGATTTCTCAAGCTTCTCACGGACTTCTTGGCCTTTGCGAAGTTTAGCCATCGGGCCCGTCTGAGCGATCTGTTGGCGCAGCTCTCGGATCTTGACAAGGTTCATGACATAACCCTTGTGCGCTTCATCGGCACCTTTCAGGGCTTCCACAAAAGCCCCATGCGCCTTGTCCGCTTCAACCTTCGCCGTCGACGCAGACGCGGACACGTTAATCAGCTTCTTGTGGATTACTTCACTTTCCTCAACGATTTTTGTCATCTGCTCATGGAATGACTGAGCCTGAAGCCTCTTGCCGCCAATAGTTGCCTTCGTTCCCAGAATCTTGTATCTGAGCGCCTCTGCCTTCTTCGCAACAAGCACCTGCCCCTCAAGTTCCTTCAGGCGCTTGATCAATTCCTTCTCAGCTTTGGGGGTGAGAGTGCTAGTTTGCATCTTCCATTCTAAACGATTGAACTCTTCAAGGGCTCTTCGCGGGCTTCCCTCGAGACGCTCCGAGATCTCGACTGACCTGTTCTTGAGCTTCTCAAGCCTCTCCCTTTCCGTCACTGCTGCGTCCCGCGCAACGTTTCTGGAGGCCTTGAGCTCCTTGACCTTCCGATTCAGCTCGTCTCTTCTGAGCTTAAGGGTCTTAACTTCGTTGATCATGCGCACAAAATCTTCATTGAGTCTGTTGCGTTGTTCAAGCAGCTCCTTGGCCTTGTGGTTAAGATTCTCGCGTTGCTCAACAAGGCTGACACTGGAGTCTCTGAGCGCATTGATTTCCCGGAACAATGCCTCGCTGTTCTCTGACAAGCCACTCAGTACCTTTTGCCGTCCGTGGGAAGATGCACTATTGCTCATAAAACTTTCTCGAAACCCCCATTCATAGACTTTGCGCAGATCTGACGCATTTACCCACGTTCCAACCTGCACAGTAAATGGTTTAACAGCCATCTAGGCTGAAAGCAACATTCTCGCGTCCACGACTAACGCGCCGTGCTCATAGATCATTGTAGGGTTGAGGTCCATCTGGTCGATTTGAGGGTTCTCCATCACTAGGCGCGACGCGGACAAGAGCACGTGGACTATTGCGTTCTGGTCAGCAGGCGGAAAACCCCGGTAGCCATCAAGAACTGCATACCCTTTGATTTCATGAATCATATCACGTGCGTCGCGTTCTTCGAGGGGGGCTATGCGGAATGCCACGTCCTTAAGTATCTCGACGAAAACACCTCCCAAGCCGAACAGGATGGTGTGCCCAAATTGAGGATCATTCACCGACCCGACAATGATTTCCGTTGACTCAGGAGCCATCTTCTGAACTAGAATTCCTGTGATTCGTGCATCTGGTCTGCGGGCTCGCACGCTTTCCAAGATCCGTAGGTAAGCAGACTCCACGGCATCACTCGATGATAGTCCGACCACGACTCCGCCCACCTCGGTTTTGTGGATTATATCGGGAGAAACGACCTTCAAGACAACTGGATATCCGAGTTCATCAGCAAGGGCTGTGGCGCTTGCAGGGTCCACGACGACCTTGTACCCAGGCGTGGGAATTCCATATTCAACGCATATGGCTTTGGCCTCAGGTTCCAAGAGGTTGCGACGCCCTTCTTCCAGTGCCTTCTTGATTATCACTTGCGCTTCTGCGGACCCCATCGTAATCTTACCGCGAGTTCGGGTAAGGTCCAACCGCTTTAATACGGTTGCTCGGCCTCTTTCCGCCTGCTTGCATTACTGGCTTCGTGCCAGTATCTGGTTGGGATCTTGGAACAAGACCGAAACTCGCAGAGGCTCACAATTCTCGGAACAACCCACGTAGACAAAGCGAGCATCGAACGCGTCCGGAGGACAATCTCTGAGTTGCGTCCATGCGTGGTCGCCGTGGAACTCGACGAGGAGAGATTGTGGGCTCTCAGAGCTCCCGACAGAGGCAAAATGGACTCTCCAATCCATTCTGGTTTGCTACCGTGGCTGATGGCTTTGCTTGAAAGGTCGGTAGGATCATTGACGGACGTTTTTCCCGGAAGTGAGATGCTCGAGGCGGTTGATGAAGCTGAAAGAGTTGGAGCGAAGACGGTTATGATTGACAAACCGATTGGCTCCATTCTCGTGGGGATCAGAAATATCTCTTGGCTGGAGAAGCTAAGGATAGGCTTTGACGTACTCGTCGCTCTTTTTGCGATGTCCACGAAAAGGGAGACCATTCAGCTGGCGAAAGGAAAGTTTGATGATCTGATGGCAGAATTCAATGCCAAGTATCCGACGCTCTTCCGAATCCTCGTTGAGGAAAGGGACCTATTCATGGCTTCGAGGCTGCAAGAGATACTTGATCAAACGACTGGCCCGGTCGTCGCAGTCGTCGGCTTGGGTCATGTGGACGGGATCCTGGGACATCTTGCCGCGAATCGCGAAGCTCCCAGTGCAAACAGTGTTGGCGTGAGATACGAGTGGACCTTAGGGGTATTCCCTTGAGATATCTGATTACACTAGAGTCCTGACTGCAGCAAATCCGCCTCTGGCTGCGTCCCACCATGTGCTGGCGAAAGCAATCAGGACGACGTCTCCTTTCTTCAGGCTGAGTTGGTTCTTGATCTTCTCGAAAGCCCCAGGGTCACGTTTTTGAAGCGATTCCGCCACCCCAGGAAACTTGAGCGTCTTTCCGTCAAAGAGGAATGTTATGGCGCCGGTTGCACCAGCCTTGATGGCTGCGTCGCGTTGCTCGATTCCTTGACCAAGTTGCCGTGAGCGTCCTGCAACATGGAAAAGGACACTCCTAGAGTCCAAACCCAGAAGCTCCTGATCGGATCTCTTGACCAGCATCAGGTTGTGATGTTTCATAAGAGCGGTCAATTTGCGCAGCCCTCTTGAGCTGGCTCTGGTTCCTGCACGGTATCGCACCTGGATCAACCCATTCCTCTTCATATGTCCGAGCATGCCTCGTGCGATACCTTGGGGTACACCGAGCATCTCTGCCAGACGATATCTTCCGATTTCTCTCTCAGTTTTCAACAGCCATAGAATGAACAGTTCCTGCTCGGGAGGCATCGATTTCAGCTATGTTCCCTACCTTATACAGTCAGTAACAACTGTTGTCGATGATGTTGGATAATTGTTCTCTCTGAGGTTAAGAATGTCGGGCATTTGTGGATAATCATGCCCAGCTGCCTAGGGTCGGAGCTCTTCTCCGCCTGAGAGTGCGCGGGTGAGAGATGCGTTCAACTCAAGCAGACCTGCATTCGACTTCGCTGACACGGGTATCGTTTCGAAGATCAAACCTGCCGAGTGCACTGCAATTGCCAAGTCACGCGCAATAAGTGCGCCTGTGCTACCTGATGTTGTGTCGAACGCGTTCTCCAGTTGCTCGATTTCGCTGGCCCATCCAACAATCTGGTCCAGTTCTTCTTCGGTGACTAAGTCGGTTTTTGTGAGTGCGTAGACTTGCGGTTGCCCAAGCCGTGTGTAGACTGCCGCCGCGAGGAACAAGTTGGACACAAAGTTCATCGGGTTTCTACAAAAGGGCGCGTCCAACGTGTACAAGATTGCTTTCGATTCGTCAGTCATTGCCTTGGAGAAGTACGGTCCGCTTTCTCTGAATGCAAACAGTTCGATCTGTCCCGGCGTGTCAGCCAGCACAAAATCAGGAGCTTCTGCGTCAAGCTCACTTCGAATCTCCTCTAGGTGATCTGCTGCAATGTCAGATGCCATGATCAGAGCGCCGTTTGGGCCTAGCTTGTATCTCTCCATTAGATCATCTATGTCGACGTATGTTCGGACATCAACGTCAGGATTGTACGGCAGAGCTGTTGCTCCCGGATCGAGATTAAGAGTCACAACATTCTGTTCTGTGGAACGTAAGAACTCGGAGAATGACGCGACGAGAAGTGATTTCCCCGACCCAGCCATGCCGACTACGAATATGACGAATATTGTACTCGCCTTCCTAGGATTGACATTCACGGGCCTTTGAGATATGTCTTCATCGATGTGAAGTGCACAGCGGTCAGATTCACCCTCTCGGGATTTTCGTGAAGGCCGCTCGCGACCCGGATTCTACAGTCATGAAGATCCTGTATCTAGCCTGCCAGTCATTGCGGCCAATCGAGACTATGCCGCTAGCGGTTCTTGTGCCTTGCCATTGGCTCTTGCTCGAAGAAAAACACCAATAGGTCACAGC
>CAYGWT010000316.1:0-1792 GCA_964353625.1 uncultured Candidatus Bathyarchaeia archaeon
ATGGTGCTTGCGGCGAATCGGATGCGAGAGGATGTGGGCGATGAGATCTCGATAGATGAAAGCAATTATTTCACTAGGTTGCGAGACATATTAGGTCTCAAAGGATCTGGACGGCCAGCGGGGATGTCACGAGGTATTCAAGGTGAAGAAGGCCTGTGGATGCTTTGGAATGACTGGCTAGTAGAGAAGGGTTGGCAGCCCACCGCACACAGAGGCGAAGGAGCCCGAAGATACATTAATTACCCATTGTCACAGACTATCCTTCGAGACTCAGAGCGAGACTATTTGGAGAAGATATTTCGTGAAGCCAATGACAAACGAAGAATTACCCGATTTATGGATAGTGATCAGATAGGTGCTTATCTTCGGTGGTTTGAATTCCCAACACGTCCTCGTTTAGACCAGGAGTTTCACAAGAGTGATCCTGCTCGTAGAGCCATCTTCTATGAGTCTGCTTTCTCGGTTTACGAGTCTATTGACTGGGATGCCGAAAGAGCAGACAGACGAAGATTGGACGCTAGTCAAAGGAGTCGTCAGGCCGGGTTATTGCGAAGAGTGACTGCAGCTGAGGGTGTCACCTACTGGCTGTTGCCACGACAACTCAGCCATTTTTGGGGACAACCCATAGAGGTGTCGGGTCCTGACGGACAATGGCACTCGTTGAAGCAGGTGAGAGAAGGTTATCTCTCCTCCCCTTGGGCCACAGAGACCATATTCTTGGATGATGCGGCACGGTACAAATGTCGAGGCGACCCCGTCATCAAAGATATGGTTTTCCCGGCTCGCAATTTTTGGGTTCTAGTTCAGGATCCGGAGGATCCAATTGCGGGCGAGTGGGGTACTTGGGCCCAGCACAATGAAGTGGGAGAAGAGTTACTCATATTGGTCAGAAATGATCCACAAGGGAGGCCATTTCATGAACTGATGAAGCTCCTTGAAAAGTATGACCTCATTAAATGGTCCGAGCGTGCCGACTCTGGAGGATGGACGGAGTACCGGAATTGTGTTGTCCAGTGCTACGAATTGGAGGCTGTGCAACCACCAGACGCTGCAGAGCTACTTTGGGAGAGGCTCAAACCCTCCCGTAGGGCTTCTATTAGACTAACTGGTGGTTTACCCGTTCGGAACCCAAGTGGGTGGCTACAGTGTTTTCCACCTACGATAGAAGTTGTGGGCTTCGTGAAAGACCTTTGTTGCAGACTGAAAGCGCATGACCAGGTCATAAAAGAGCAGAGCATAGAGAGCGGGAAAGAACTCCCACTGGATGCCGAGCTATCGCCAGGACACTATGAAATAGAGGTCCTACACAATGACGGAGTGGAGGCAAGGAAAAGATTTTACATCGTTGGTGATCAAGAACTGCAGCAAAGTGACAGCGTAGGCTTGGTGGCAACCAGGGTTGTGGGGTGTTCATCAGTGTTTGCTCTTCGAGGAGCGCTAATCGAAGAGCCCGTAGAATAGTATTGTGGCGAGTCGTGCATTGTACGATGGCAGCAGAGTAGGATGCGAAGTGAAACAGGCAAAGGATACTAGTCAGAGGGCGATCGAATGGTTTTCAGTCGGCTTTACTGAGCAATGGCAAGTTGTCCAGGTGAGCGCACCTTCGGTGCTAGACTGCCAAGTATACGTAAACTGAGGTGGGGTATTGAAACTAGGATGCATTGCCATATGTAAGACGAAGTGTTCTGAATGCGAACATATCATGTCGCATGGAGAACGGTATCTATTACTAGACAGGGATGATGGATCAAAATCGCGACTGTGCATCCGTTGCTGTACAGTGAAGGGCTTG
>CAYGWT010000317.1:0-4862 GCA_964353625.1 uncultured Candidatus Bathyarchaeia archaeon
GAAAGATCTCCAATAAGGCCATTTATTGTCGGTCCGAGTGCGAGACTATACCCCCACAAGGCCCAAACCAAACTAACGACAGCGAAGATCGCGAGACATTGAACTATGGTCGATACGAGATTCTTGCGTCTGACCAAACCCCCATAGAAGAATCCCAGTGCGGGAGTCATTATCATGACAAGACTAGTTGCTGCGATAACCCATGCCATGTCCCCAGAATCCAACAACAGACTTCCGCCTCCTGAACTAAACCTGGAATTTTCAGATCCCTTCTCTCAATATTAAGACGGATGTGCACTTTGCTGAGTGGTTTTGTATCGGTTCTGTCACATTGAGACTAGAAATATCTAAATCTCTCGCAGTTAGAAGGAGTTTCTATGGCCGATTTGCTAGAGGATCGAACTAATCTATTGCTGCTTCAGGAAATCTGCGCCGGGAATGGCCTTGAGGTAAACCTGACACAACTGTCGAAACGACTGAGAAGGCACAGGAACACGATCAGAGCGAGAGTTAGGAGCTTGCTTTCTCACAAGGTAATTGATCGTCCGGTAGTCCCTTTTCTGGGGCTGTTTATGGAACGTCCTTTGCTGGTTGTAGTCTACGCTGACCTTCCTGAGGACGCCAGAGTCTCCAAGTGGATCAGGGATGACGTGAATATTTTCGGCGCGTACAGAGTTAGAGAAGGCGACTACAACATGATGCTCTTCGAATTTCACAGTGATGTCTGGAGTTATCATGTTTGGAGAGATTCTCTAGTCCCTGATGGCAAGATACCTGCAAGACGAGGAAGAACCGCATCTAACACTCTGTACCTTTCAAACAGACTCGTAACGAAATATCAGCCCAACACCGCGATTCAGCTCATCGAAGAACAGTTTGCGAAACCACGCCAGATAACCATCAATGATTACGTACTGGACGAACTTGCGCTGGATGTAATGCGGTGTCTTCTAGAAGGAAAAGGAATCAAGGTGAACGAGAATTTTCTCTCCAAGAAGATCGGTGTTCACAGATCCACTATCAGGAGGAGGATCTTGAAAATGGAGGAAGAGGGGATCATCCATCCTCCTCTCTGCCGATTCCCCCTTTTCTTCACGCCATCAAACTTCCTACTGGTGTTCTCGATGCTTGAAGTAAAGGAGCCTCGAAAGTTCATGAATGACGTGACAAACGATCCGCATGTTAGCCTGGCCTACAACATAAGCGAAGGCAGATACAATATGCTCCTCTTCGAATCGCACGCGGACATGGAGAGCTATCTGCGGTGGGAAAGCAGCTACGAGGCTAAGTACCCGGAATGTTTCGGCTCGATTAAGAACAACTACCTTTCGCCGAGGATGACTATTTCGATCGACCAACAGAAAGTGTCGCTTGGCATAATTGCTGAGAAATTGAGGGGGCTAGGAGCTAAGTCGACTCATGCTCGCAGGAGAGAGGATTCGTCTCGAGTCTCAAGAGGCTCCTCAAGACCGCCGTTGCCATCGTCTGCCTTCCGATAACCATCGCCGTGTCTGATACCCTCTGATTCAGATTCTTTCCTGACAAGTGGCGGGATTTCCTTAACTAGCCAGAAGGATGGAGATGGCGCCTATGTGGCGATTGCTTGTTTCTCCATTCGGCTCTTTATTCTCTTCAATCTGAAGAAATCTTCGCGCTCGCGTTCCTCCAAATGCATCTGGATGTATCTAATGGAGTGGAGAACCCGAGGGATCATTACGTAATCAAGTGAGTTGACGCGTCTCTTTGTTGAAGCTATGGCTTGCGCGAGTTTTCGCGTGGATGCTTCTGCGCTAGATAGTTCCGTGATCGCCTTCAACGCGTCTATCATCTTCGTGGTAGCCTCATCGAGTTTTGCTGATGTTGCAAGCATGTTGTAAGGTGCGGTCTTGATTGGCAGGACTTTGACTTCGACTTGCGGTAAGGTGACTCCGATAACGTTCCGAGTCTTCGTGTCAACGTCGAACCGGTCCTCGACGCCTATTGCGAACTGTTCAAGCCTCGCTAGTCCATGCACCATCTGTGCTTCTATGAACAGAATGTAGGATTCTTGAAGAAGTGCATACGAGCGTTCTCTAAGTGCGGATATCTGGCGCACGTTCTCAAAGAATTCGATCATCAGGGCATCAAGTTTCTCTCTAAGCAGATCTCTTCCTCGTTCTGCTATGGCTCGCCTCTTTCTCAGAGCGAGCAATTCCATTCTCGTCGGGTGAATGCCCGAGATGACTTCTGACATCACACGGTGCCCTTGTTTCTGTGAGTTGGATGATATTTCGTGATGGTCGATGGATCGATGCGTTTGAGTTCGGTTTCAGGTAGCGCGGACAGTAAGTCCCAGCCAAGGTCCAGGGTTTGTTCGATGTCTCTGTTCTCGTACTCGCCTTGGTTGATGAAGCGTTTCTCGAAAGCGTCGGCGAAATTTAGAAAGAGTTTGTCTCTTGCTGAGAGTGCTTCTTCTCCTATGACGGCGACAAGGTCTCGGAAAGCCCGTCCCTCAGCATATGAGTAGTAGAGTTGGTCTGATACTTCACGGTGGTCCTCACGTGTACGGTTCTTGCCAATTCCTTCTCTCATGAGTCGAGACAGTGAGGGTGAAACGTCTATCGGAGGGTAGATTCCGCGTCTGTGAAGGCCTCTGTCAACGATCAATTGCCCCTCTGTGATGTAGCCTGTTAAATCGGCAATTGGGTGAGTGATGTCATCATGGGGCATGGTCAGAATCGGCATCTGGGTGATCGAGCCCTTGCCATTGTGTATTCTTCCAGCCCTCTCATAGATCGTGGACAGGTCAGTGTACATGTAGCCAGGATACCCACGTCTTCCCGGCACTTCTTCTCGGGCGGCTGAAATCTCACGTAGTGCTTCCGCATAGTTCGTCATGTCAGTCAGTATGACCAGTACGTGCATGTCGAGCTTGAACGCAAAGAATTCGGCAGCCGTAAGCGCAACCCTGGGTGTAATGGTTCTCTCTATCGCAGGGTCATCGGCCAAGTTCACGAACATCGTGACGTGTTCAAAAGCGCCTTGTTTCTCGAAGTCCTCCCGGAAGAATCTTGCCTCGTCGGCTGTGATGCCAATTGCGGCGAACACGGTCGTGAAAGTTTCTCCTGTGCCTCGGACTCGAGCTTGTCTAGCTACTTGCGCGGCAACCGCGTTGTGGGGAAGTCCGGCGCCTGAGAAGAAGGGTAGCTTCTGTCCTCTGACGAGTGTGTTCATTCCATCTATAGCTGATATTCCGGTCTGGATGAACTCTCTTGGGTAGGTTCTTGCGTACGGGTTGATCGGCGCGCCATGGACATCCCAGTAATCTTCCGGTATAATATTGGGGCCACCGTCGATTGGCGTTCCACTACCGTCGAAGACTCTTCCAAGCATATCAGATGAGACGGGGAGTTTGATAGTCTCACCTGCAAATCTGACGGAGGTTTCTTTGACGTCTAAGCCTGATGTACCTTCGAAGACCTGAACTACAGCCATCTTGTCGCTTACTTCTAGAACCTGTCCTCTACGCTCGGTACCGTCTGGAGCGACAACCCTAACGAGTTCGCCGAAACCAACACCAGTCGCCACCTCCACGAAGACGAGTGGCCCGGAGATTCGCGTAATCGTTTTGTACTCTCTTAGAATCAGACTCATGCTTGCTGCGCCTCTGCACTACGTGTCTCGGCGATCAGTTTGCTGAATTGATCGTCCAGATTTCCTTCGATTCTCTTTGCGACTTCAGCGAACTTTTCTGATGGTTCGATCTTGCATCTTGCGATTTCTTGCCTCACGGGGAGGTCGAGGATCCGCTGGAGTGGTGCTCCATCTTCGACGGCTTCCTCCATTTTCTTGTGGAACTTTAGGATCAGGCGCATCATTTCTGTCGTCTTCTCTGGTGAGCAGTAGCTGTCGACGGGATGGAGTGCGCTTTGAATGAGAAAGTCCTCCTTAATCATGCGAGCAGCTTCAAGAGTCGCCCTTTGGCCTTCCGATAGTGCATCTGGGCCGACGAGCATGACGATCTCTCTAAGCTCCTCATCCCTCTGCAGGAGCGACATCGCGTCTCGTCGAAGATGCCTCCTGGATTGCTTGGTGTTCTGTTCGTACCACTCTTCGATCGAGTTGAGGTAGAGCGAGTAGCTCGTAAGCCAATCAATGGCGGGAAAATGACGTCTCTCAGCGAGTGACTTGCTAAGTGCCCAGAAGACCTTTGTGATTCGAAGCGTATTCTGCGTCACAGGCTCGGAGAAGTCCCCACCGCTTGGTGAGACGGCACCAACAGCTGATACTGAACCGGCTTTTGATTCACTCCCGAGCAATTCCACTCTGCCTGCGCGTTCGTAGAATTCCGCCAGCTTCGAAGCCAGGTAAGCCGGGTACCCTTCTTCGCCAGGCATCTCCTCCAATCGGCCAGAGATCTCTCTGAGCGCCTCCGCCCAACGAGACGTGGAATCAGCCATCAACGCGACATCGTATCCCATGTCTCTGAAGTATTCTGCCATCGTAATGCCCGTGTAGACACTTGCCTCTCTTGCGGCGATTGGCATGTTTGACGTATTCGCTACCAGAATCGTCCGGGCCATGAGCGGCTGTCCGCTTCTCGGATCCTTCAATTCCGGAAATGTCTCAAGGACTTCAGTCATCTCGTTGCCGCGTTCCCCACAGCCCACATAGACGATGATCTCGGCATCCGCCCATTTCGCAAGCTGCTGCTGCATCACGGTCTTCCCAGTGCCGAACCCACCCGGGATGGCGGCAGTTCCGCCTTTCGCTATTGGGAAAAAGAAGTCCATTATCCGCTGGCCTGTGACCAGCGGCACGACCGACGGGAGCTTGGACTTGATGGGCCGCGCCCTTCGAACGGGCCACGTGTGCATCAGCTG
>CAYGWT010000318.1:0-2669 GCA_964353625.1 uncultured Candidatus Bathyarchaeia archaeon
TGGCACGGCATATTCTACAACGAGTACCCAGCAAGGGTCACTAATTTCCAGTTCAAGACCCGTACTCGCAAGGTAAGCAGCGATGACTTCGGGAAAAGCTACTGCAACTGCGAGCACACTTGGGGGACTGTCTGAATTATCTGCACGTGCACACCGATGGTACCCACTCCCAGAAGCAAGGCGGGCTTGACTAGGTGTACGAGTCCCTCGAAATCACCAGCATGAGACCCAGCAATACTAACAATAGGCAACCAGACAGGCAACCGACAGTGTGTCCCGAGTGATATTCATCCAGTTTCTGGATGGTATTGCAGGAAGTACCAGTATACGTGACGCATACCTTGAATGCGAGTAGTGATATGGATATGGCAACCAAACTAAGTATGGAATGCCATTGTGGCTTCAGCTTCGTTACTCCTCACGACGAAGACGACGCTGTGACAGTGGCTCAGCTGCACCTAGAACGTGCCCACAAGGCGGATTATCCTCAAGGAATCTCAAGAGCAGAGGCTTTGACGCACCTCAAGCCAGCAAAGTAGTGAAATCGCATGATCATAATGGTTAGACTCGATTACGAAGGCGACGACCTACAGAACGACTTGGAGAAAATGAGAGAGATCAATTCGAAGATTGAATCTAGGATCGGAGGGAAGATTGAAGGACCATTCTTTCCTCAGCAGAGCGCGCTCTCTTCATATTCCACGTGGACAAGTATGAGCGACTTAACGAGGCTGGAAGAATATTCTACGCTGAAATGTCAAAACTGAGTCTACCATTTGTACCTGACACTTACGAAGTCGCCGTTACTCCGGAGGAATTCTTCGGATGAACAAGGGAAAAGTCATCGTTCGCCACAAAGTCCGAGATCTTGTCGCGTGGAAGCCATTCTTCTTCGGCGATGCTAAGCGTCAACGCGATGCAGGTTTCACTAGCTGGCAACTAACGCGCAACAAACATGACATGAATGAACTCGTCATCATTTTCGAATGCGCAGACCTGGACAAAGCCAAACCAATGTTCTCCGACCCCAGTCTCGCAGAACTCATGAAGAAGGCAGGAGTCCTCGACCAACCCCAGTCTTCTTCCTAGAAGAAATCGAAACCAGCACCCTTTGAGAACCATCATTCAAGCTTGATTTGATTTGGCACGAAGATACTTCTCTAGGTTGGGGTCACGTTGAGTCATGACCATAACCATCGCATCGCTGTAGTTCACTTCACAGCGCCTACATGCTGGTGGTCGTGGGATTATGAGCCCGTCTTCAATCGCTTGAAGCTGGTCTACGGCGACCAAATTAACCTTGTAACCTTCTACGGCACGGTGTACAAGGATGTCGAGGAGTACAAGAAGGACTACGAACTCGACGATGCTGGCATGATAAAAGTGGGTGAAGGAATCACAAGAGATCATGGGCGTACCCATGCACCTCAACGATCATTTCGATCGCATGCCCAAGAATCTCTTGCCTGCCCCACTGGCTGTAATGACAGGGATGCGTCAAAGCCACGAGAAATGACACCGCCTCTACCGCGCGCTCTTGTGACGCAACATCGTCGAAGAACAAGACGTTACGGATAAGGAGAAGATTCTCGAGGCGGTGAAAGAGGCTGAACTTGACGAAACTAAATTCGAACACGATTGGGCTGACCAAGCAAGCCTCAAAGTCGACCTTGAAAAACAGGGCGAGGACGCGCCACCTGTCCATGTTGGATTCTACAACGTCGCCGTGACTGATGGACACGGCCGCACCATCTATTTGGACCAAAAGTTCCAGCCACCCGTCGTGGAGAGCGCCATCGACTATCTTGCGGACGGAAAACTCAAGAAGACGAAGCCGACTGACATCCTTGCCTACTTGAAGCAGCAAGGCCCAACAAGCCTCGTCGAAGTCGAACGTGTATTTGCGCTTCCATCGAACAAGGCTCGTGTCAAATTGGAACAACTTGAGAAACTAGGAAAGGCAAGACGTTCGATGCTCGCGGGAGCGGCTTTCTGGTCTGCATAAGGTAAGATTATACAAACTTAGGATTGCTACCAGAACCACGAGATCTGACACACTTCACCTTTCGAAGCTGTTTCCGTCTTCGATTGTGTATGCTCACCACTAAACCTACACACATAACATCTCAAGCGAGGATGGACGACGGTTCAAATCATGATGGACATGGCACAAAGGAACTTACACGCAGACGTCTCTCTTGCAAGGGCTTGTTGCATTTGTGTCGATATCAACAGTGCCATGTTGCGGTTCATGCAACGTATTCCGCTTTCAACTGTTCTATCGTTTTAGCAAGTTGCTCGTAGGGTTCTTTCGCAAGTCCCCATATGGCACCTATAGCTCCCGTAGCAGCCATCAGATTCATTGAAGATACGAGAACAAAGGCGCAGGCACGTTCTCCGGTTTGTGTGCGGTAACGCAGTCTGAAATATGGTGTGCCCCATATCCGGTCTGCTTTCGCTTCAGTTATCATGTTGATGGGAACTTCGAAGCTTCCCTCGTTTCTCAAGCCTTCTTCAAGTCGGTCACCATAATCCTCAGTTTTGGCGGTTAGGTACTTTCCACCGAGATATCTAATGTAGACCATCCTTCGATTGGTCAGGATCATTTGACCCTTCAATGCCTGTCCCATCCCCGGTTTCTCTTTAGGGTAGAATCCTACAGCGACTTT
>CAYGWT010000319.1:0-1793 GCA_964353625.1 uncultured Candidatus Bathyarchaeia archaeon
CATTGTCCTCGGTCAACGAACCACGCACGGGCAGTCATGATGCGTCTCCTCAAGATTAGGATGATCCTGCTCCGTATTTGCAGGTGCACACGAAGGTACCCGCATACACAAACGGCGACCTGGACGATGCTGCACGACGGGTTAGGGCGGGAATCCTTTCCAAACGGGGCCTTCCATTCCTATGTATGCACGACACAACTCGTTGGCGGATGCAGACTGGTCAGCTAAATGTCCCATAGAATAAGATATGGTCCGATCTGTTTCAAGAGCAAGAATAGAGGGCTAGCATAGACGCAACAATAGGCTCGCAATAAACTCGAAGAATGGAACTCCCAAGCATCAGAGCTTGAAATGTGAGGCCTCGGTGTCTGACCAAATCTCGGAGATCACATGCTGGCTTCGATCCAGCCTCGTTGACCTGTCGTCTTCACGTAGAGGTCGTATGCAAAGAATGCGCTAATTGCAAGGGCGATAATGCCTGCATAGAACATGAAGGTCCAAATGAGAAATTCAGCTACGATAACGATTATGAACAGTAGCAACGGGGGGACCGTCGCGACCTTCTGATATCCCCAGTACCAGTAGCCGATACCTGGGAAGAAGAAGTTCAAGAGCGCTGCGATCATAGAGTTCTTTTCACCAGGTGGAGGTGGAACACTAAGAGGCTGTGCAGGTGAAGGTTGAGCAGTCTTACTCAGCGCGTTCCCACAGCTCACGCAAAATGCTACACTATCTTCGTTCTTGACACCGCATTTAGGACAGAACATAGAACATTCAATATTATAATGGTCGAATGCCCATATTTAAGACCGAACTCTGAAACCAGCATAGCCTGGGGTAGACATGTAAAATCGCTTGGAATCCTGATGGTCATCTGCCTAGCTGGATTCACTGTTTCGCTGCTTTTGCTGCTCCCCCAGATGATGATGGTCGTCGCTGTGGCGATCGTTCTAACGGGGCTGTCAGTTGGAAGCATACTTCCGGCCTTATTCATCATGAAGAAATAGTGCAGCCACCAGCGGCACTTGACGAGCAGCAAGCGAGGCCACTTGCTCGCCTATACATGCACAGTCATTATGCGAGCACCTGAATTCGAACGATTGTTTCTGTGTCTGTGCGCACCAAGTGTACCGACGACGAAAAACGCCTCTCCTATGACGGTTCAAATTATGAAGCGCGCGTCTTCAGGTCTCAGATGTTGAACACGGCTATTAGTGCAAGAACTGAGAGCGCCACATATGATGCAAGGATGCTCTTTCTGTGTCTGGTGACTCTTTCCCGCGGACTCTCATTGGACATAATGCAGAAATTCGTGGCTAGAAGTAGTGTTTGAGGATCGGCCTTGGAAGGAATTTGCGTCTTGCGACAGCGAGAATTGCCACGTCGATAGTTGCCCAAATGTTGAAGTCAGCTTGGTTGGCGATCGCTGGATTGATTACTACGGTTTGTGTTCTCGGAGGCTACATAATCGTGACGATACAAGCACTTTGGTGGCCGTGGCTAGGCAAGGCCGATAATCTGATTCCAATCAATTTTGACCTATCTGACAAATGCCTAGAGAAGCGAAGGGCATAGCAATGAGAACGCGAAGAAATGTTTGACCTAGTTGAACACCTATGATTTGTCCAAAGCTCACAACGGAAGAGACGAATATGGTTAACTACTTCTGGAGTCAGCTCCACTTCACGCCTGATGAGTTTGAGGAATACTGGGCGATCAGGACCCGGATGGAGGACATTCATGTTGCTGCAGGGTCCGTTCATTTGGGCGCGGAACAGAATCGAGAGTACATG
>CAYGWT010000320.1:0-2039 GCA_964353625.1 uncultured Candidatus Bathyarchaeia archaeon
CCGGCCTCCCAGTCCCAGGCCCGCCAGCGCCATCGAGTGATGCGGCAGGCGAGGTCGCCGACCCAGCGGCCGCTCCTGCTCGACCAACTGGAAAGACGTTACCAAGACTCATCTTAGCCTTTGTGCGGGTCGTTGAAAAAATGAGAGTGTGTCAAATTGGAGATGATAGATGTCCGGACAAGTGTGTGAAGCTACGGCCCTGAGTATTTCGCGCCTGATGAGGAACTGGCGGCAGTCTTCATAATCCAGAGCCTTCCAGCTATCGTGTGAAAAGTCAGATTCCAGGAAGTACACAAGCGACCTACTCATGAGTAGAGAACTCACTATGCCATGATCGAGCCGATCAAACGATTTCAGCAGCTTCAAGTAGTACTTGTTCTGTAAATGCGTAAGATATGCTCCTTGTGGAGCAGCGCCCGCCTGTAGTTGCGTGCCAGAGGACTTCCCAGTTGGTCGCGAAGGTTGATAGCAGACACACCGAGCATCAACCGCTTTGGAAGCGATAAGACGTATGATGGTATCGTGAAACGGCAGCATCTGTTGTTGGAAAGCGAAGCGGAGGTCACCGCTTGGAACCAGTCCGAGCTTCAGGAAAGTATCGCGCGCGCGTCTATTGATTTTCTCGATGGCCCCCAACGGGTACCCTATGTCGTGACATAGGGCCACTAGTGCCCACATGCACTGCCATTCTTCTGCAGATATTTGGAGCCTCGGATCCTCACCCGTCGAGATCTTGCCTTTCAGGTGCTCCTTGAGAACTGCGTGGCCGACGATCCAGACTCTGAACGAGTGCATTATGTGGTCCCTATACCTGTCTGGCGAAGCACCGTACAGCAACCCTTCGAACTCCGAGAATGCTGAGAGAACCTCCTCCAACTCCTCAATCCCGAGAGACTCCGGGTGGAAAAAGGTGATCAAGCCCGGTTTGTCTGGATCGTACTCCCTGAGATCGTTCTTCTTCAACTTGTGCAGGGCGTCCGTGAGGATACTCGGCCACAGTGCTAGTAGGGA
The DNA here is from genome assembly GCA_964353625.1 of uncultured Candidatus Bathyarchaeia archaeon. Taxonomy (GTDB): domain Archaea; phylum Thermoproteota; class Bathyarchaeia; order 40CM-2-53-6; family 40CM-2-53-6; genus CAVPLU01. The sequence goes on from CAYGWT010000320.1 coordinate 1,012, forward strand.
CTCCTGATACCGCTGTAGACCGTCGTCATCAACAGGGTCTAGAATGCTCGTGATCTTCTCTCGCAGTTTCTCCTGGAAGAAGACAAAGCTCTCCGGTTTCTTCAGATACGTTAGCAGACTCCTCTCTGTATCCGCGCCCTCACGAAGTGTGAACGGCAGACTCGGGAACTCGCTCATACTCTCCCTCCGTCTTCTGCTGCTGCGTCAAGGAATTGTGGATAGGACATTTCAAGCAATCACTCGCGTGGAGAGTCTTCCGTAGCTGCACCAAGCTTGGACTCCGCAGAATCCCCCCCAGTGACTGCTTGTATATATTGAGGTGCCATGTGCACCTTTGTTGATGTTTGAAGACTTCGCACGGTAAGACGTTCCCATTGGCCTGTACGACTAGTTTTCGGAAACCAGCTCTGCAGGGGACATGGTTTCCAGGGACGATGCCGTTGAATGGTGACCCAGTGCGAATCTCAACGTCTGACTGCTTTCGCAGTACAATGAGTCCGCGGACGAACGTTTCCTCCTCCTCACGAGTCAGTTCGAGTTGCCCTCGGTTTCGCGCCCCACGCCCCTGGGGAACAAAGCGCAAGACGCTCACGCGACGCACATTGAGACTGTCAGCCAGACTGACAAGGTCTTCGAACTCTTTCACGTTGGGTTTCAAAGGGACGTAGTTGATTTCGCACGTGATTCCAAGGACTGCGCACCGTTGAAGAGATGCAAGCAGGGTCCAGTAGCTCCCCGCGGTCTGAGTGATGTAGTCATGGGTGGAGGCGGTAGCCCCCTGAAGGCTGAAGATGACCTTCAATCCCGAAATCCCAGTCCACGCGACAACCAAGTCGTCTGGCAAAGACGTGAGTCGCGGGGGTAATCCAGCAATGCCACAGGTAAAAAGAGACTGTAGCAGGGTTGCAGAGAAAAATGAGCGAAAGTCGTCCGCCAACAACAGAGAAAGCCTCTGTCTCGCAGGCTTTCGGCCACCACGGCACGACCCAGCAACGGGCCTGTGATTCTCAGCAGCATTGTGCTGATGT
>CAYGWT010000321.1:0-4549 GCA_964353625.1 uncultured Candidatus Bathyarchaeia archaeon
CCGTACCGCTCTTTCACGAGTAGAGCCACGATTCTGCTCGTTGGGTCGAATGATGGTCTACCGGTACGTCTCCTCTGCAATGTTGGCGGAGCCTTGTCCAGAACGTCTCTCACGGTTGAGAGGAATTCTCGAAGAGTAATCCCTTCGATGGTTAACAGCCCAAGTCAATCGTTGAGAATCAAGCATCTAATATGGTTTAGAGACAGAGCCGGGAATGGAGTCAAATCATTCCGAGAAGCGTCAGGATTCCCAAGACAATGAATGTGATAGCTGAGACCTTCCTGACCTTGCTTATCGGAAGTTTTCTACCTAAACGCTCTGCTGATACTATGCTCAAACCATCCACCAGTGCAAGTGCAAGTAACACACCGGAAAAAACGGCGATCGGCTGCGCATAATGAGCCGCGAGAGCAATGGCTGTTACCTGAGTCTTGTCGCCTAGTTCTGTCAGGACTATCAGTAGCGCTGCAGTTTGGAAAGGCTTCCCTAGACGCGCCAAAGGAATATTCTCCTCAGTTTTCAATTTGAACATGAGAATTCCCACAGCCACAAAGATCAGCCCTGAAATAAGCGTAAGAAAAGGCAGGGGCAGTATCGCCAATAGTGCTTGACCGATCAACACGCTTGCGCCAGCGATGATGGCGAACCCGGTGATCATGCCTAAGAAAATCGCCCTGGGCTTTTTGAGGCTGGCAGACAAGATAACGAGGGCAAGCTGGGTCTTGTCACCAAGCTCGGCAACGGAAATTGACAGCAACGATATTGTGAATGCCTCTGTTGCTAGATCCATTGCCAGATCTCCAATACTCTGAAGTGAACTTCCGATGGCATCATCCCTTGGATATGGGGATATTGCTCGGGCTCCGAACAGGGTCACGCACGCCAGTCTGCCTGCATTTGGAATTGATCATAACAGAGGGCACGCCGGATAATCTCGTCTCCTTAGTCAACTGAATTACACTTCTGTGGGCGCACCGAAGAGTTGATTCTCGTGGACGTGTCCGCTTGAAGGGGAAGTGTTCATCTACAGGCAACTGGACTAGGCGTAGATCGATCTCACCAATACTGTGACTGCCTTGACAACCACTCTCCCGGAAGAGAAGGCTTGGCACGCGCTCGATCCGGCGGAAGCGATTCTGGCGTTAGAATCAAGCAAGGAATTGGGGCTCACGGACGATCAGGCTATCTCCAGGGCAGCCATCTACGGTCCTAACGTACTGGAGACAGGGAAGAGGACTTCCCCCATCCGGGTTTTCCTTGAACAGTTCTCCAACCTGTTGATTGGAATCCTGCTCATTGCGACAGTAATCTCGGCATTGCTGGGCGAGATTGTTGATGCTTTGGTCATTTTCGTGATCGTTCTCTTTGCTGTTATTTTGGGGTTTTTGCAGGAATTCAGAGCAGAGAGAGCACTCGAATCTCTCAAGAAGATGCTCAGCCCCACCTCCACGGTCATACGCAATGGCCTCCGCAAGGAGATTCCAGCGTCACAGCTTGTTCCTGGTGATATCCTGTTGTTGGAGGCTGGAGACAGAATCGACGCGGACGCACGCCTGATAGAAGCGTTCAACCTTCAGTTGAATGAGGCCCCGCTCACAGGCGAATCCGTTCCCGTCATGAAAGTGACTGACAAACTGGGCGAGGCTCTGTCCCTTGGGGACAGACTCAACATCGTATTCGCCGGAACTACCATAACACAAGGCCGAGCAAAGGCCTTGGTCGTAAGTACTGCTACTCACACCGAATTCGGAAAGATTGCAACTGAGGTAGCAGCAATCGAGACCGAAGAGACTCCTCTGGAAAGACGCATGAAAGAAATCGGCGAGAAACTCGGTAGAATCGCCCTCATCATAGTGACGGTGATAGCGTTCGGCGGATTATTGGAGGAATTTGTGAGGACGGGAACCGTAGGAATGGACTTCGTAGTGAGAATCTTCCTCTTCGCGGTCGCGTTGGCTGTGGCAGCTATCCCGGAGGCTTTGCCGGCAATTGTCACCGGCAGCCTGGCGATCGGCATGCACATCATGGCCAAGAGGAACGCACTTGTGCGGAGAATGCCTGCTGTCGAAACTCTTGGTGCAACTCAGATAATCTGCACAGATAAGACGGGAACCTTGACAAGAGGCGAGATGACGGTACGCCAACTGTACCTCTCAGGGGCAAAATTCGAGGTTACGGGAAAGGGCTACGAACCAAAAGGTGAACTTCTACCGAACGACGACTCCTCAGAATCCAGTGACCCAGAAGCTGTGAACAGGTTTGCGACGGCAGCCCTGCTGTGCAGCGATGCGCTGCTAGTCCAAGAAGAAGGAGAGTGGATCGTCAAAGGAGACACCACCGAAGGCGCGCTCGTGACCTTAGCTGAAAAGGTTAGAGTCAAGCAGAACGAAGTGCGCGATCTGCATCCTAGAGTGGGCGAGATATCCTTCACCTCGGAGAGGAAACGCCTAACGACTATCCATGTCGAACCCAACGGCAGAGTAATTGCTTACATGAAGGGCGCACCAGACGTCGTGTTACCACTATGTTCCGCCACCATTGAAAACGGAAAGGTCAGAGAGCTCAAAGACGGCGGCCGGGCAAGTATTCTCAGAGTAAATGAAGAGATGGCGCTCAGGGCTCTGCGGGTTATCGCCGTGGCCGAGAAGGAGCTACCATCTATCCCGAAGAACTATTCTGAGCAACTGATTGAATCCAACTTCACATTTCTGGGTCTAGCAGGAATCATGGATCCACCTCGACAGGAAGCCATAGAGGCAGTTCACACGGCGAAAGCTGTCGGCATGAAGCCAATAATGATCACGGGGGACCACAAGCTCACCGCTTTGGCGATAGCGAGGGAGACTGGAATCTATGAAGAAGGCGACTTGGTCCTAACGGGCGATGAGGTTGACAGCCTCAGCGAGGCGGAATTCGAGGAAAAATTAGAGAAGATCAGTGTCTACGCTCGCGTCTCTCCAAGTCACAAACTGAAGATCGTTGACGCTTGGAAGAAAAAGGGAAAGGTCGTCGCTATGACGGGTGACGGCGTCAACGACGCTCCTGCCTTGAAGAAAGCCGACATTGGCATTGCCATGGGAATCACTGGAACTGATGTTGCCAAGGAATCCGCTGACCTCGTACTGGCCGACGACAACTTCGCCACCATAATCAAAGCGATCGAACTCGGAAGATGGATCTATGAGAATATCAAAAAGTACCTAGCGTATCTTCTCCAAGCGAACTTCGTAGAGATAGCAGTCCTCACACTTGCTTCTCTGATAATTCTACCCTTGACGGGAGCTCATGCTGAGGACGCACTGCCGTTACTTGCCGTCCAGATACTGTACATCAATCTTGCCACGGACGGCCTTCCAGCAATAGCCCTTGGCTTCAGTCCGCCCGACCCAGATCTAATGGAAAAGCCGCCAAGACTGAGAGAGGAATCAGTCTTCACGAGGGAGGTCGTGCGGCTAATAATTCTGGCTCTGGTTGTACAGACGCCTCTCCTACTCTTCGGGTTCATGTCCGGTTTATCGGAAGGACTAGTCGCGGCTCGGTCAAGGCTGTTCCTGATGTTCATTGGTGTCGAGTTGGCAAGTGCGCTCAATTGTCGATCGCTTAGACACTCCGTGATTGAAATCAGGCCGCACAAATGGCTGGTAGTTGCCGTCATGTGGGAGGTTTTCCTGATAGTTGTGCTTCTATTGATACCTCCAGCGAGAAACGCTCTGGGCATGGTCTTCCCAACCTACAGAGACTTGATGTGGGTTGCTGGAGGAGTGGCAGTAACCGGCGTTAGCATGGAGCTCCTTAAGAAATACGTCAGGCTACACTGACAGTATTGGATTGGAGCGCTGTGAGTCTGCTTCGTGATCGGACCGAACACACTAGATGATGTCTTGACTAGGAAAGTCGCTGGAATCTGAATCCCTCGACATCTTTTCCACGGATCTTTCGTATGTGTCCCCAAACGGGGCGGACTCTGTCTCCGATTCTGATCTCTTCGCTTAGGACCTGCCCTGTCACCCTAACCTTGTCATTGAACTCAGCTATGGCAAGGGTTAGTGGCAGTTGTTCGATCCCTTCTGGTACTGCCCAGAGTTTCGTAAATGTCACAATTCTGCCCTCATCGCCTAGGGGTAACTCAACAAAGTCTTTCCCTTTGCATGATGGACAGATGAGTCGTTTCGGATATGTCGCTGCGCCGCACTTTTTACATTTGTATCCAATGAGTCTATTCTCTGCCATCTAGCTTCTCTCCAGCACAAACGCCACAATATTGTTTGCGAAGCCTCCCAAGTTGCAGGAGAATGCCCGCTGAGCATCTTTCACTTGTCGCTTATCCGCTTCTCCTCTAAGCTGCCAAGTCATTTCAACTATCTGAGCTACTCCCGTGGCTCCCACCGGGTGACCTCTCGCCTTTAGGCCGCCGGATGGGTTTATCGGGAATTTTCCATCGAGCGCGGTGACGCCGTCGCGAAGCGCTTTATGGCCTGTGCCTTTTTCGAAAAATCCTGCGTCTTCACTCTCAACTATTTCGAGTATTGTGAAGGCGTCGTGGAGCTCT
>CAYGWT010000322.1:0-1982 GCA_964353625.1 uncultured Candidatus Bathyarchaeia archaeon
AGGTCCACGGCAAAGGGATACCCGGTCTGCCAAGTCGTAACTTCATTGGCACCTGTGACGTTAAACCACCCTCGCATAGGAACAGTCACGAATTTCGTTACGTAGTTCAGATCTCTTGCAAGCGCGAGCGCAGCTTCAGCATTCCGATGCTTTCCCGGGCTCATCGTGAGGCCGAGACCAAAGAACAATGCTCCAAACTCGCATTCCATCATCATTTCCGCGATCTCCTCCACGGTTTCAACGGGCACTCCAGCGACGGTATCCTGTTCGATCTCTTCGCCGTTGACGGCTGTCCTCAGTGCTGTCAGTAGTTCATAGTCGCCATTCGGCTGGACTTGGATGAACCGATCAGCGAGCTTGGCAGTATCCGTCCTCCTTACGTCCAGAACGATTAGCGTTCGATCTTTCCGCGTCTTTCGGAACCTTCCCTTGCTGAAAATCGTGTACCGGTTTGTGTGTTGTGGGTGTGAATGGACTGGGTTGCATCCCCAATAGATGATAAGGTCCGCCGAGTGTCGGATCTCACCGAGCGTGCATGTTGCTTCGCCTGCATCCTGAACGCCAAGTATCGTGGGGCCGTGACATGACGTTGTGGTATTGTCGATGAGACCACCGACAAGTTCGGCGAGTTCGATTCCCTTCGATATGGCCTCGCATGATGTCTGGCTCCATCCATAGAGCAGCGGATATTTCGCGTTCTTTAGGATCCGCGCCGCTCGATCTATGGCTCTCGTGAATGTTGTCGGACGAAGACCTTTCCCTCTCCTGATGAGTGGTTTCAGCAATCGGCTCTTGTCAGAAGTTGTGAACCTGCTTACAGAGATTGCGCAGCCATTCCGCGCTGACTCCACAATGCGGCCGTCATAGGTGATTTCTAGGTTGTCACAGCCGGATGCACAAAAAGTGCATAGCACATCCCGTACTGTCGATTTCGGCAACTTTCACTCAGCCTTCATGCGAGTGATCTCTTCTAAGGTCGCGACTTTTTCGCGTGGTGTTCGCTCCAGAGTCGCCTTGACTCCTTTCAGAGTTGGCATGCCGGAGGCATGAGTTGAGGTTCCAAAGAGCATGCTTGCCCATGCACCATAAGGAATGAATACAATTCGCTTGTGCGGAGCTTGCTTGGACGCGGTTGCCCTGAGAATAACCTCTCCGAATTTCGTCTTCACACGGACGCTCTCGCCCTCCAAAATACCAAGCTCGCTAATGTCTTCCGGGTCAAGTTCACAAATCGCCACTGATCGGGAGTACTCGTCTGAGAATTTGCCTAGCTCACGACTTCGAGCCTGCGAAAGGCTTCTCCCTGAGATTACTGTGACCTCGATTGGAGCCATCGCTCGACGATCCGGTGGCAAGATAGCGCCGGTCTTTGGTATATTATATCCGTTCCATATCTTGTACACAGTATGTTCAAGCAACAGAACGGACGTTATCATTCCAAGTCTCTTGTCTTCACGCCAAAGTTAGGACTTGGTGGGTTTTTCTAGCAATCTTCTCTTCTTGAGAATGCTGCCATCATCGTAGTGAGGCGTTCTTGATACCGCGTCTCGTGCTTTCTCCATCTCTCGCGCGTCGTCTGCAAGTCGAGCAGCATGTCGCATCATCTCATGTGCGGCTGACGCGATTCGTGTATACTGTTCCATTTCTTTGACGACGAAGCATCCTTCATTACTGATAGCTCCCACTCTGCGTGCCATCTCATAGGCTGCCATCGCCTTCGTTGTCGAGTACGGGTTTGAAAACGAAGCGGCATTGATGGCTATCTCTTTATCAACAACAATCTTAGGCAGTGAGACGCGCTCACCTTTCTTAATCGATTCAATACCGCGATCAATCTCGGCAATCACAACGTTCAGCGCTCCTGTTATTGCGAGAACCCTGGTTACATCCATGTTGAACAGGACCATCTCGACAGGATCTAGAAATTCCCTTCTTGCGCCGATTATTGAGTCGGCTTCAACTATGACGTAACCGAACCCCTG
>CAYGWT010000323.1:0-7285 GCA_964353625.1 uncultured Candidatus Bathyarchaeia archaeon
ATGGCTCCACTTGGGGCGGTCCTCGACGTCGCCAACTACTACCTCCGCGTTACGAATCTGAATGACGATAGAATCATCGAGACCGCAATCTGCAAGAGACTTCAGAACGAGTAGTAACAACTCCGCCGCCACATGTAGAAGGAACTGAGAGAGAGCCGATCCAGAGTTTCGCAACCGTCTCAGTTTGCTCACGCAAACTTGCACGGAACGCATTGTTGCGGAAAACTGTCGCTGACTAGACCAAGGTTTCCGTTTTGTATCAAGGAACGCTTAAGAGATTCAGCCCCATACTTGCGAAAACGATTCTGCGTGACTGACCATGAATGACATCAACCCAGCGCCCGATCGCATGTTTGGCGACCCTGTAATTGAAACATTCAATCTAACGAAGAGATTCAGCAAACTAGTGGCGGTCGACCACATCAACCTGTCCATCCGCGAGGGCGAAGTATTCGGGCTTCTCGGACCAAACGGTGCAGGTAAGACCACAACCCTTTCGATGCTATCAACACTACTCAAACCGACAGAAGGGACAGCGAAAGTCAACAAGCACGACATAGTAACTGAATCTGATGCCGTGAGGAGATCGATCGGAATCGTCTTTCAAGAACCCAGCAGCGACGACATCCTTACCGGCCAAGAGAACCTCTACCTTCACGCCCTAATGTTCGGAGTTGAAAGAAATGTGCGAGAACAACGAATTCGTGAAGTGCTAAAGCTAGTTGATCTTGAGGATAGAGCAAACAGTCAGGTCAAGACCTATTCAGGGGGCATGAGGCGTCGGCTCGAGCTTGCTCGTGGACTATTGCATAAGCCAAAGATACTCTTCCTGGACGAACCTACACTCGGGCTTGATCCGCAAACCCGTGAGCACATCTGGGATTACATACGCAGACTCGCCGACCAAGAAAGAGTAACGGTTATCCTCACCACGCACTATATGGACGAGGCCGAGCACCTCTGCGATAGAGTTGCGATTATTGACGACGGAAAGATTGTGGCACTCGACACTCCTAACAAGCTGAAGCAGATCGTGGGCGGCGACATTGTTCGCCTCAAAATAACGAATCCAAAGATCAGTCCGATCAAGGAGCTGCCATATGTCGTGAAAGTTGAGCAAACAGACAGTTACCTTCTCCTGACCGTGAAGAACTCCAGTGTGCATCTGCAGGAGATACTCAGCTTGGTGGGAAACGCCGAGTCAGTTGAACTGAGAACCCCCACATTGAATGATGTGTTCCTACACTACACCGGCCATGAGATCAGACAAGCGGAAGCAGAGGGCGGTATCTTCGAACGGGCAGTAAGAGCGAGGTCAAATGAGAAATGACAGAGCTTGACGGTCTGTACGCCCTGTGGTACCGTGAGTTCAAGGTCTTCCTTCGAGAAAAGTCGAGGATCGTCTCATCGCTTTTCACTCCACTGCTTTGGATCGTCGTTTTCGGAGGGGGATTGGGATCTAGTGTGTCCCTAGCAGGCACGAACTATCAAGCATTCATCTTTCCAGGCATACTGGCGATGACAGTCCTTTTCTCCTCAATGTTCTTCGGTCTCTACATCGTATGGGACAAGCGAATTGATTTCTTCAAGGAAGTGCTTGTTGCACCCCTCTCGCGTCTAACGATCTTTGCGGGAAAGACGCTCGGTGGCTGTACAGATGCGCTGATTCAAGGCGGCTTGATGCTTGCCTTCGGAGTGATTCTCGGCATCTCCTACAACGTGCAGATGGTGGTGCTCTCCATGATTTTCATGCTTGTTCTCGCTTCCGCCGTGGTGAGCATTGGGCTTGTAATAGGCTCATTCATGGAAAGCCCCGAAGGTTTCAACCTGATCATTAGCTTCCTCATCTTTCCTCTCTTCTTTCTGAGTGGCGCTCTTTTCCCGCTCGATAATCTTCCTTCTTGGCTTCACGTCTTCACGACTTTGAATCCAGTCACCTATGCCGTTGACGGAATGCGAGGCGTAATTCTCGGCATATCGACATATCCTGTAATGGTGGACTTGGGCGTTCTACTTGGGTTTGCGGCCGCAATGATCGTGATCGGTTCGATCGCGTTCAGCAAAATGAAATAGTGCGAGCATGCGGGACCTCTGCATTTTCGGGCAAACTTTAACTGTTCGCCCTGTTTGACAATGGTGCTTCGCGTACAAATAGGTGCATAATGACAAAGGTGCAACATGTTGCCACGGTTCGAACGATTGCAGTCCGCTCTTGGGCCTTACATTGGCAGGGAAGTCCTAGCAAGCAGGATGCGTGCGATTCGTAAAGCAGCTTCCACGATCCCGCGAGGAGGCTTGTTGGAGGCTCTCGTACTGTCATTGATGTTTGTAGTGGCGTTGGCAGTTCGTCTACTGCCTCTCCGATTCGGCTACTACTTGTCGGAGTTCGACCCATACCTCCAGTGGCGGATGTCAGAATACATAGTGAAGAACGGCTTTCTTGCATGGTTCAGTTGGCATGACACGCTCAGCTGGTACCCATGGGGCATGACCATGGCCTACGGCAACCTTTACGGCGTTGCATTCACCGTGGCTGCTGTTTACATGTTTCTGCAAGCGATCGGAGTGAATACGACGGTTTTCGATGTAACGATGTTGTTTCCCGTCGTGGCAGGCGCTCTCACATCGCTTGCATGTTACTTCCTCGGTAAGGACCTGTGGGGTCGTGGCGCAGGACTACTGACTGCGCTATTCATGGCTCTAAATCCGAGCAATATCAGCCGTACCACGCTAGGCTTTCTCCGGCATGAGCCGCTTGGAATACTACTGATGGTTCTGATCTTCCTATTCTTCCTTCGTGCAAATCAGAAAACCCGAAGCCTAAGAGGAACTATCGCGTACTCACTGCTCACAGGCTTATCGTTATTCTATCTATCCGCTACATGGGCTGCATCTTACTATCCGGTCGACCTGATTGTGCTCTACGTTGCGGCTCTCGTCGTGACAGGCAGATACTCACGTAAGCTTCTGCTTTCCTACTCAGTGACCTATGGCCTCTTCCTATTCTTGACCCCGTTGGCCGTGCCCAAGATAGGATTCGGAGCACTAACAGGTCTTAGCTTCCTGGTTATTCCGGGGGTCCTTCTTCTTCTGCTCGTGCGTGAGGCAGGTGGCATGCTTCCCAATTGGAGGTACCGCGCCTACGCACTCGTGGCCGTATCAGTAGTTCTTGTGGGCATTGCATACGCCTTGGTTTCATTGAATCTGATGCAGCTGCCGGGCGGCAAGTTCCTGTCAACCTTGAACCCCTTCTCGCGGCTTGATATGCCAATCGTCGAAAGCGTCTCCGAACACAGACCAGCCACTTGGGCGTCATTCTTCTATGAATACAACACCCTTACGTTCCTCGGTCTCTTTGGATTCTTCTTCATTATCCGCCGCCTCCGCGATACGGACATTTTCCTCACACTCGCAGCAGTAACATCACTCTACTTCTCTGGATCTCTCGTTCGGCTTACGCTGATACTTGCACCAGCATTCTCTATACTGGCTGCAATTGCAGTTGTTGAGATGGCTAAACCCGCCGTGGACATACTCCGCCAGGCAGTCATATTCCCGAAAAGGAGGATGCTAGGACTCGTCAGGATCGGCAGAGAATTCGGCCTCGCCGTACTTCTCATTTTAATAATCGCAATCGTACCAGCCTTTTCGAAGGCGGTCGCAGCCGCATACGCGCCAGCGACCATAGCAACATCAAGCATTCCGGTCGTACCAAGTGAAGGCACCAAATATCAGGACTGGCTCGAAGCACTCGCATGGATTCGTGACAATACACCTCAATCATCCGTCGTCATGGCGTGGTGGGATTATGGTTATTGGATTACCGCGCTCGCGGATCGCAGAACTTTGGCGGACAATGGAACACAGAACACAACACAAATCGCGATGATCGCTCAAATGTTCATGCGAAACGAAACTACAGCTATTCCAATGATGCAGAAATACGACGTTTCATATGTTGCGATCTTCGTAACCTACGCAGCTACACAAGGCGAAAGCCAACCAAGTTTCCTCGGTGCTGGCGAAGATGGGAAATGGTACTGGATGGCACGCATAGCCAATCAGACGAGTTATGGTAATCAGACCGTCGTGTTTCAGGAAAAGAGAGGACAGGACCAGAGCGGACAGACCCAAATTGCGTATACGCGTCTGCTAGAGACAGGAAACAAAATCATCTCCAACGTGACAATTTCGTCCGGACAGAACCTTAACGATAACTCGGTATTGGGCTTCATGATGAACACGGGCGTGGGAATATCCCAAGCTACGTCGGACTATTTTGACCGAGTGTTCAGCTCATCGAACAAGTTCGTTTTGGTATACAAGGTATTGTATCCGAAAACTACCCTAGTGACCATCAATCTCAGTAGAGACAGAATCAGCTTTGGCGAAAGCGTTAGAATCTCAGGAACCGTAACGGATAGCGAAGGGATACCCTACCAGACAGGAACGGCAACAATCGCAGGTTTGCTGCAAGCCGAAGGAGAGGCTGGACAGAGAATCGCAGATGTCACTGTGTCAGAAGGCAGATTCGCCTACGACTGGACACCCACGACCGCTGGGAACTATTCTCTGAGAGCATCTTTGAATGAAGTCAGAGGAGAGGCACGATCTGCCACGAGCAATGAGGTGTCGGTGCTCGTCGAGCCCAAGCCTGTCACATTGAAGATCTCACTTTCGAACTCCACTATCACTTTCGGGCGGAACGTGACGATATCCATGAGGCTGTCTGAGAAACTTTCGAACGGCACATTCACGATAGAGTATAGCACAAACGACCAGACTTGGAGCAGAGTCGACGCCCTCCCACCCAAGAACGGCACTCTCGATTATGCGTGGCGTCCGGTTGTAGCTGGAACTATCTACGTTAGGGTAACATACACGGGTTCCGGAAACTACGGAACTGCCACCAGCAACACAGCAGTACTCTACGTCAAGACTGTCGAGTAGTCGAATTGCAGTACTGTGCGTTGGGTCGAAGTTCGCAGATTACCCACAAAAGAAGATAGAGCCTATTCAGAAGCCTGACCTGTTGGGCGTCGTAGCCTCGCGTATTTGTCGGCAGGAGAGAACTTGGGAGGATGCGCGATCATGGTGTCACCGTCACAGCTAGGGCACTTGTCCTTGAGAGTGTACCGGCTGCAACTGACGCACTTGCGTATCTGCCACTTCAACTAGCTCTGCGCCCTTCGCCGCCGAAACCCTTCAACGTGGATGAGGCTTCCTCAACGGCTGACTTCAACAACGCCTCAGCCTCTGAGTACTCTCGCGTTGTGGCCTCGATCCTGTACCTCGGCGCACCAATTGCGTAGATCCGAACGGTCGCTCCTCTTGGCTTCTTAACTTTCTTCGCATTGGTTAGTGCAGTCCGGATCGCTTCGATTCCCTCTGAAGCTGTGCAGGTGAGTTCGATTGTAGCAGTAAGAGAGGCCTTCTCCAGTTTGACCTTGCTTTGCGATACCTCAGTAAGCGCGGTTGCCCATTCTGGTGCTATCTCCAGTTTCGCGAAGACGCCCTCGCCTTCCTCAACGGCCTCCTGAAACGTCTCATACGGGTTCTCCAACTTCTCGTACAGAAGGAGACGCATCTTCTCGGTAGTTTCAGCATCTGCTTTCAGACGTTCACCCGCGCCTTTGATAATCGAATCAGCTTTCTTACTTCTCTTCCACTCAAGCATCTTGTCCGTCTTTTCTCGACCCGTGACCCGCCTAAGTGACAGGTCAACTTGGGCGCGTTCGCGATCCACACGTAAGACCTTGAGAACTAGCTTCTGCCCCTCACGAACATGTTCGCGGATGTGTTTGACCCAAGTGGTCGAGAGCTCAGAGATGTGGATTAGCCCTTCAACCCCTTCGTACTCATCTAACCTGACATAGCCGCCGTAGTCGACGACCCGCTTCACAGTAGCGATAGCGAGATCCCCGACTTCGGGGTAATTGGGGACAGACATGATGATTAGACTCCCATCGCGGAAAGGTCAGCCGAGGACTTGCGTGACCTCACCATTTACTTTGGCCTTTCCACCTTGTGCTTCAAGGAGCACATCGTCACACTTCTCGCACTTGACCTGCATGGCAGCTCGATCAAAGACTATCTGCTCATGCTCGCACTTTGGGCATTTGACTTTCAGAAAATTGCTGCCGGGCTTCGGAATCAGATCTTTCTTGACCATGTGCGATTTCACGCTCCTACTTCGAGTTTGCGAAGGCGTATCCCGAGTCTTGAGACGATTTGACTGCATTTCCTGCATGTGAGGCGGAGCACTTGCTTCTTCGTAGTCTTGGCTGTTCGTTTGAGTGTAGGCCACTTCTGACCGCCGTACCCATGCTTCTCGCGTTCGTGACGCCTAGCGCCAGCTGAGAGCGTACGCTCTTTGCCCTTCTTGTAGATTGACACTCCGTGTTCTGTGTGGCCCTTGCATTTGGGGCAGTAGGTTGTGATTGCCTTCGGAAACTTCATGAAAGCCACGCGGCCCTAACCCCACCACGCGCCTTATTTATTAGTTCCTCGGGCCGCCCACAAAATTCTTGGATTCTAGTGCTCGGCGCCAGATTCTGTAGTGCAAAGATCAACAAGACTAGACAGCGATGCGTAGATGACTTCAAACTACGATCTCGATTGACCTAGTGAATTGAACCTGTCTCTTTGTCATGCTGTCCAAAGCCTCGGAAAGTCGCTCCGATGGGGAGTCGATTGCCTTTGAGAGGTCGATTAGCACAACTACCTCGAACCCTAAATCCACACCGTCCAGTGCAGAATGGTAGACGCAATAGTCGAGCGCAAGCCCGCAGAGAAAGATTCGCTTCTTCCCCAATGTTTTGAGGTAGCCAGAGAGACCTGTAGGGGTTTTCTTGTCATTCTCGATGAATGTTGAATAGCTATCCACTGCCAGATGGTATCCTTTCCGGATAATTGCATTGGCAAATTCCACCTGGATGTGAGGATGAAACTCAGCACCCAGTGAACCTTGAACACAATGATCCGGCCAGAGAATCGGCCCTATCCCCCCGCACTCGTAGGGATCGTATGGCTTCATCCCGTGACTGCTCGCAAAAGAAAGGTGGTCTGCAGGATGCCAATCCTGAGTCATGACAACAAGGTTACCTTGATGGTGGAATCCTTCAGCGAGGCGATTGATTGGCCCAACGATTTCATCTCCATTCTTGACCGAGAGAGCACCAGACGGCATGAAGTCGTTCTGCAAGTCCACAATGATAAGCGCATCACTATCGTTCACTCTGATATCTTCTACGAGATGCAGTTCACCAAGTTGCATGAGCCGGAC
>CAYGWT010000324.1:0-1790 GCA_964353625.1 uncultured Candidatus Bathyarchaeia archaeon
CGAGGACATAATGCCCGATTTGTGGGAGGGCTGAGCGGTATGGTATCCTTGAAATCAAGTATCTGCTTCAAGGAGTGCGTCGTGTGCGCGATGACGTCAAGAAAGAGGTGATCAACAATGGCCAAAACTGGTGGTTACAAAAGTAAGCTACTGGAAGAGGTGAAGTCTCTTTCCGAGGGACGGGTCAAGGCCGTGGCTGACTTTGCCGCCTACCTCAAGGAAAGGGAGGAGTGGGAGGCAACAGGGGAAATCCTGGGCAACCAGGAGCTGGCGCAGCAGGTGAAGGAGTCTCGGGAAGCATGGACTAAAGATAGGAAGGGGGAATTTGTCTCTCTGGAGGAACTGAAGGCGAAGCTAAATGTATGACGTTGTCCTGAGCCGGAATGCCTCCAGAACACTGGAAAAAGCCACTCCGGCCACGAGGCGTCGCATCATCCTTGCCCTGGAAAGACTCAAGTCCAAGCCCTACAGTGGAAAGAGACTCCGCGGTGAGCTAGAAGGGTTGTTCAGTTTGCGCATCGGCGGTGTGCGGGCTGTGTATGGACTAGATCCCAAGAAGAACGCGGTCGTCGTTCTTGCCATTGGCCGTCGGGGCGATGTCTACAATAAGTGATCGGTCCATATTCTAGGAACAATCTCTAATATCTTCAGTGTAGGGGCTCACTATGCTCGGGTTGTTTATCGTTCAAATAATCGCCAACGTGCGGAGCCACCCCAAAATGAGTGAATGAAGCATTGCGTCGACTGTAGTGTTCCGGGGACGTAATACCTGATTTGTAGCAGGCCTGATTGGCATGGTGTCCCTTAAACTAACCTCCTATCGCTCCCTCAGCCTACTCTCTGCATAAGATAGGAATTCCTTTGCTCTTCTGAGTAATTCCTGTGCCTCTCTTTCACTGATTAACCCGACATCATTGTATAGAGTACGATGGCGTTTCGTCCTGGCGCGATCAAAATAGGAGATTGATTTCTTCAGAGGCGCTTCTATAACAATTTCCATGAACTCAAAGGCAGCCTTGTGTGCTTCGGCACCGGCAGGCCGATATCCCAAACGAAACATATAGGCCCGGCAAGCCTGCAGCACAGCGTTGTAGGCAATAGAGAAGCACCAATCGAAATTCTCCACAAGAAGTTTTTCTGCCAGGGCCAGGTCACGCCGAGCGATTGCCATAGCTTTCTCAATCTCGCCACGAGTAGCTTGGAATCGATGGATGCTGCCCTGCTGGATAAGTTCTTCAATAGACATCAAGGTTACCTTTGACCACTAGCTTCCGTTCCCCCATAACGCGCTTGAGGAATGGTTCGCCCCTGGCTTTCCTTTCGTCAAACTCTCTTTTCGTCATCAAGGTATAGTTCACTTCCCGGCCAATGCCCTTTTCGATGTCCGATACCAGCCCGTGCAGTTCCTCTTCCTCGATTTCTCCCACGATGAAGAGGTCAATGTCGCTCTTCTCCGTTTCCTCGTTCCTGGCTACCGACCCATAAATGAAAGCAAGTTCTATTGATTCTGAATCCTTGAGTCTGTTTCTCAGGTAATCACCAAGTGCGATGGTGGAATAGATAATCTTCTTGAGTTCAAGGTAGAAGGGGAATTCCCTAACGACCTCAAAGTATTTCAGATTTCCCTGCTTACGTGATTTCAAGAGTCCCGCCTTTCCCAGATGACCCAGTTCCCTTCTCACCGCATTTAAAGGCTCACCGGTAATCTTCGCTATCTCCCTCGTATAGAAAGGTCTCTCAGGATTGGTGAAGAACAGCTTGAGCAGGCTCCGCTTCGTCTTTGAGGTTAT
>CAYGWT010000325.1:0-1698 GCA_964353625.1 uncultured Candidatus Bathyarchaeia archaeon
GGGACCCCCCAGAGAAACCAGAGAACACCAAGAGGGACCTGGAACGCCTCAAAATGGCCTGTTCTGGTTTCAAGTGGATGAGGCCTCTTTGGGGTGTTGTTGCTGCCAACTGTGGCTTGTGAGGTTCCGCATGGAGGCTACTTGGGCGGTTACCTGCTCAGGAGTTGAATGAGGAGCGGGAGATATGTCCCCGGCATGTGTGATAGTATTCTCGGACGTTTCGGACGTTTCGGTCATTACTATAGAGGGCACCCCCCTCCCCTGGGATACTTCCTTTTCTCTGGGGGGGCGTCCTATACTCATGACCGAAATGACCGAAATGACCGAACTTTCTCCCTCAAGGCCGTATTCCCTGTTTAGGTTGGCTAGGAGTTGTCGGTTGAGTCCGATGCCTCTTCCCGTAGCCTTGGCATCAGTGTTGTAGTCCCGTTTGCTCTCGAATTTGAGGCGGCTGAGTAATCGACCAATCGTGCGGCTGCTCGTCTCCCTGCCAGATCTGGCTGGATTCCGTTCATTATAGTCAAGTGTGATGGCTTCTATCGGTATGAACTTCGCATCTACTCCAAACCCTTTCGCTACCTCATTGAGTGAAACTAGTACAGTATACTCTTTTGATTCTTGTAGGCGTTCAAGTCGGATTCTTCGTTCACGGGTCACTATCTGGTTGAAAGCGTCTCGGTATTCCTTGGGTGCAAGTGCATATAGCGGCTCAAGGATTTCTCTAAGTCTGCCTTCCTCATCCCCGGCAAAGTCTGATGTGAGCTTATCGCCTTTTTCTAGCATATCTAAGCGATATTGGGCGAATTGGGAGCGAATCACCTCAGCTTCAGTTTCGCTTTCAGGCAAGTAGATGTCAGGCATTGGGTGTGGTGCCTTTGGCATGATTATTTCTAAGGCTCTATCCTGTACTGTGTCGAAGATGTCTCGGCGACTGAATATTGCTTTGAGACCGAATACTTGGAGTGCCATCGGATCGTAGGTGTTAGGATTCACCATTATTGCGGGCACGTTTCGTCGGTAACCAGCGTTGAGGATCGCCATCATTTCACGGTTTGACGATCCAGCTACCTTGCTGTATGGATCAATGTAGAGTTCTGCTTCATCCAACAGTAGGGTAGCCATTGAATTGTCGAGTGCTCGTCTCACACCGGCTGGTGTCGCGTAGCCTGCTGGTAGTGGTCGGCGTACGAGGCGGAAGAGAGCTTCTACTAATCTCGTTTTTCCATGACCTTTGGGCGCGAAGACGCTCAAGTACGGCGCAACTGAACTGTTCTCAATCTGCCAGCTTAGAATGATCCAACAGGTCAGCAGCTGATACTCATAGTCCTCCAGCAAGTACACGTACTTCTTCAGGTAGGCTTTGACTCGGTCAAACAAGGCGAGTATCGAAGTGTATGGTTGTGGGTCTGGAACTTTGGGAGCGATCTGATCAACGAATACTGGCTTCTCGCCTGCAAGTTCGATCAGTGAACTATCCTTATCCTGAGTTCGCTTCCAGTTGCCTTTGCCTGCCTTCTTAGACTCACAATTCACAATTTTCTGCGCTGCATTTTGATAGTACTCCTTGGAATATGCTGACTTCACTAGAGTGTGCACTTCGGCGGCAGATAGGGGAGGCTTGCATGATTTCATGTTCAGCTGTTGCGCTCGCGCCACGGCTACTTCTTCAGGGAAGCCTTGTTCACGATCAACCGTAGC
>CAYGWT010000326.1:0-2320 GCA_964353625.1 uncultured Candidatus Bathyarchaeia archaeon
TGCAGGAACGGTCCAGCCCGCGATGACAATCCTCACACCGGGTTTGACGAGGTCTAGCAGAGATGTAATATTCTTTGGGTTGTCACTCGGTAGCATAACAACAAGAGTGTTGGTCGTGAAATTCCAGTACTTGTCTTGGTAAAGCAACCCGCCTGCCTTGAGCTGATTAAGCCACTTGAAATCCGCAGCCATGAAGATATCAGCCGGCGATCCTGCAACTATCTGTGCGTAGAGAGCGTCCGAGCCTCCTGAATTGAATAGGAGTCTGGCGTTGTTGTCTGTTTGGAATGGCCCTTTGTTCTCCGTCACGATTGTGTTCATGCTCGATGCCACAAAAACGCGTAGCTCAGTTGGGCTTTGTGGAGGCTGTGTCTGGGTCGCAGTCACTGTTGTTGTGGTCTGCGTTGCAGTGGCAGTTGCCACGATTTGGGTTTGGGATTGGATCCCCGTGTAATAGAGGTAGCTCGTGTAGCCCCCGATAGAAAGCACTACGATCAGGACCGCTACGGTCAATGTCAATGTGCGTCGCAACGGGTACTCCATCTCTCGATATTATCGGCAAGTAATATTACTGAACGGTAATATCGCTCACCTATATACTTTCAATTCTATAGCTGCAACTGCCCGGTTCAGAAGAAATGACGGTTTTGCCCCGTTGAGCTAGAAACCTTGAATGTGCACCTCCGACTACGGAAAGCCTTCAAGCTCGGTGCGAAACCCACCATGCCACCATGATTCCAATAACCACCTCCCTACCAGTCTGGATGACGGGAGGCACGTTGTAACGAGAGACTGAACGCGCCTGCTGTGCTCGGCGCACAAGTGACTATCTGGTCTCTTTGTCACTCCATCGGAAGGGACTGAGCCGACGGGTTTGCAAAAGCGTTATATTTGGTCGAATACATTGCACGACCCATGACATTCGTATCTCGGTCAGCTCTTACAAGAATTCAGGCCTCGATAGTAATTGTGATCATACTTGCCGGAGCCGCCCTGGCAATATACGGCTACACCGTCTGGAACAAGCCCGAGAAAATGCGATTAATAGTATCCACAACCAGCAGCCTCTACGAGACTGGCTTTCTCGACGAGATGAAAAACAAATTTGAACTGAAGTATCCTAACATGAACGTTTCCTTCATCTCCCAAGGAAGCGGACTGGCAATTCAGACAGCCATGCGAGGAGACGCTGACATGCTCCTTGTACATGCTCCCTCACTGGAGTATCCATTCTTGAAAGGGGGATATGGAGTGAACCGGAAGATTGTCGCATACAACTTCTTCGTAATAGTAGGCCCGTCAGGGGATCCGGCTGGAATCAAAGGCAAATCCCCTTCGGACGCATTGAAGGCAATTAGATCCGCCGGACTTGACGGAAAGGTGATTTGGGCATCAAGAGGTGACAATTCGGGCACCTATACGAAAGAGGTGAGCCTCTGGAAAGCAGCTGGTTTGGATGTTAAGCAGCTGCGACAGGAGAAATGGTATGTGGAAGCTGGAAGTGGCATGGCCGCCACACTCATGCTCGCCAACGAGAAACGTGCCTACACGCTAAGTGATTCGGCGTCATACATTCTTAACTTCAACAATCATAATATCGATTTGGTGAAATTTATCGACGCACAGCAGAGCATGCTGAACGTTTACAGCGCCATTGCAGATGACCCTAGGAATGCGAATATGACGAATACGAACTTTCAAGGTTCCATGCAGCTCGTCAGGTACCTTGCCTCAGACGAAGGCCAACGAGTCTTCGCAGACTACGCCGTTAGCCAAGACGGAAAGCCGGCATTCGCGCCCTACCTCAAGTTACTCCAGACCAAGAGTGACCCATTGGGCCTTGATCCAACCAAACTCATCCAGTGGATAAGTGACTATGCGTTCCTTGAAGGATCCGAATGTCCCCAGCAGTTTAGGTATCAGGCAGACGACCTCTACTCAATACAGACCCCTACACCAGTCCTACTCATGAGCATTCTCACAGGGGCCGACCAGAGGAAAGCTCCGGCTTGGATCCGATCATCGAAGGCATAATCCGAGCCATCGACCTCATATTCACTGGCGACCCTGAAGTACTCAGCATAACTGAATTGTCACTATACGTCTCGATAGTGGGAACGCTCCTCGCGTGTGCATGGAGCATCCCCGCTGCTGTAGCCCTAGCTCTTCGAGACTTTCACGGAAAACAAATCATCAAGGGACTATTCAACGCCTTGATAGGGGTTCCCACCGTCGCCTTGGGATTGTATCTATACCTGCTACTTTCAAGGGCCGGACCTCTAGGGTATTTCCAGTTCCTGTACACTCCAAACGCCATCAT
>CAYGWT010000327.1:0-4387 GCA_964353625.1 uncultured Candidatus Bathyarchaeia archaeon
AGGGGTATATGCCAACAACTCGGCGGCAAATGGGGCAGGTCTGAAATGCCGTGGACACGCTCTCCCAGCATTTGACAACAGTTACAATTGCGGCAACGATACCTACCGCTGGAAGCTTGTGCGGGCAAAGACGGTTACTTCAGGCGACCTTGTCTTCGAGAACGGCTACCGATTCACAGAAGACAAACATTCAGGAATACTCTTGTTCAACAAGAAGGGTGAACGCATAGCGAGATTCGATAGCAAAGGCAATCTACACATCAAAGGCAAAATCATCCAAGACCTCTAATTCAAACAGCCAACATCAAGCCGCATTCCTATGCCTCGTCTGTGGCGAAGTTGTCAGGTGAGACCTTACCTTAACGATATATCCGACTTCCACGACTTACAGGCTCGGCGTATAGAATGTCGAAAACCGTCAGTCAGCCCAATTCTCCCACTAGTGGTAATTCGGCGTCACTATTACAAGAAAGACCTTTCACGATAGAGAGCTTCTACAAATTCTGCGCGGAGAAGAAGCTGATGGGGGTCAAATGCACTAGATGCAAGAAGATTACCGTTCCTCCTCGAACCGTCTGCCCCCACTGCGGAAATACCGATCAGATCTGGACGGAGCTCCCAAACCGAGGGAGATTGGTCACTTACACCGTAATACACGTGCCACCTCCTCAATTCGAAGCGCTTGCTCCCTACGCGATCGGCATTGTTGAGTTGGCAGAGGGAGTGCGACTTCCAGGCATGGTGAAGAACGTCAAGCTCGAGAATCTAAAGATTGGTATGGAACTTAAAACGGAATTCGAAACGAGTACTTCAAATGAATGGCCACAATGGCCGCGTTACTTCTTTCGAGAACCGTGAACTGCATTCGAATCAGTAGGGCAAAACCATCGTTGACGTCGGAAAGCAGGCCCTGCCCTCGACGAAGCTAGTCTTGGCGGAGTTCCACGAGTGTTCCTCTAGTCGATTTTGGGTGAAGGAAAGCGATCAATTGCCTTTCCGCCCCAACCCTCGGTTCCTTGTCGATCAGAGTGGCTCCAGCTCTCTGCGCTGCGTTCAGAGTGGCGTGTATGTCATCAACCGTGAGTGCAACATGATGCATCCCTCGCCACGCTTGGCCAAGAAAGCCGCAACAGTACTTGTGGGATCAGTCGATTCAAACAGTTCGATCGAACTCCCACCGACCTTGAAACCTGCCACGCGCATCTTCTGATCCTTGACTTCCTTGACGTAGCTTGGTTCCAGACCAAGCGTTGACCGGTAGGTCTTCAATGCTTCGTCGAGGTTTGAGACAGCTACGCCCACATGGTTGAGGCCTTTGATCAACTTCTGCATCTCATTCGTCTGTCGACGTCTCATGCCTACCATGCTTGCGAATGTCTGACTCGCAATCAATGCTTTGAACTCACACGACTCAAAGGACGGCTACAGCTACCACTGGCACAATCCTGCAGATCTCGAACGACGTACACGCGTACGATCGGAGGTCTCGCAACAGTTGGATCTATCCGACGCACTGACAGTTGACGCTGAGCGAGGACATCGCCGCGTAAGTTAGTTCTTCTCTTCGGCCTTGGTTTCTGGGAGAATCTCAGGCTCTAGCGGTGCGGGAGGAGGGGTCGTCATCATTGTCCAGCCGATCCACATCGCAATAACGAGTACGGCAAGCACGAAGAGAAGTACAGGTAGCCCTACAGCCCAGTCGTGCAACCACGTGGGCAGGGAGAGCACCTGTGGGAAGAAAGCAATGAGGTATCCTATAGCAATTATCAATGAGATTACGAAAATGCCTCCGCCATACAATTGGTCTCGATTCACACACAATCACTATCCAACTACTTCCGACCTCGTCATAGCATATAAAATGTTGTTCTCCCTTCAGCGATAGGCAGGCCGAGTACTGACATGAAGGGGCAGTGTGAGGGGCCGGAATGGGTATCCGGCAGTCTTCTCCCTGATCTCGGTGGCGAGTCCTTCTACGGTCATTTTACGTTGGGTACCTGTTTCCCTCACACGAACCGGCAGCTCCGTTAGCCCTTTCTCTCTAGCACCAACGACAATGATGTAGGGGATCCATAACATCTCTGCCGTTCGCACTCTCTTCTCTACGGTCTCATCAGAATCATCAACGTCAGCTCTGACTCTCGCGTCGCTCAGTTTTCTTGCGAGTTCATCGGCATATGGCAGAGAATCTCGCTTTACAGGCAGAATCCTCACCTGACTCGGTGCCAGCCAAAGTGGGAGCTGCGGCTTCTTTCCTTGCCTTTCCATCCTTGCACAAGTGTCCAAGATCGTGAATATGTAACGCTCAACGGTCCCGATTAGTGCCGTATGGATTATCGGCGGATACTGCTTTGCGCTATTCTGGTCGACGTATGAAATATCAAATCTCTTGGCATTTCCCATATCAATCTGGAATGTCGCTATTTCTCTGGGTCGGTCGAGTTCGTCGACAATGTGATACTCAACATTGAGCACCCAGTAGTAGATCCCCTCGGGGACAAAGTTGAGGAGTATAGGCTTCCTCTCAAGTTTCGCCAGTTCAATGAAGTAGGGCTTGTTTCCTTCCAAGAAGCTCCTAGTTGTGTTGTAGACTGAGACGTAGTCCCTTCCAAGTTTCGCTACCTCTTCATAGATGACCTTGTGTGCACCTATGGACACGTCCTTCGAGTTCTCCAGATCACGGCAATAGATGTGAAGGTCGGGCATGTGCAGTTTTCTTACCCTGAAGCACAGAAGCAACTCCCCGCTCTGTTCAAGACGATAGCTGTCTGCAACTTCGAAAGTGCCGAAAGGTATATTCCGGTAGCTGATCGTCCAATCCTTTACCATTGCGAATTGTTGGTGACATGCAGCATAACGCATGACGAAGCTCTTTTCGTCCAAGTCAATCTTGTATAGCCTTGACCCGAAGAGGTCGGCGTGTTCCTTCACGGGTTTTACTGAAAGATCGAAAAGATTGGTCCCGCGCACCTGGAGCACTGGGACGCCGACGTGGTTGGCGATAGCCCAAGAATAGTCGGCGATTAAGTCGAATATTAACGTGGCTTCAGGGCCGTATCTCATATGACCCACATCTGAGTACGGCTCCCACTCGATCCCGAACTTCCTGCAGTACTCCAATAAACGGGGTTCGCCGCCGCCTGCGATTCCCTTCTTGAGAGCTTCTTTCTCAACGAGGATTCTGAACTCTTCTTCTCCTTTAGAGTACCGATAATCTCCAGGACTGAATAGATGGCCTTCAAGATCCATTATCATGTATTCCGTCGGAACGGGTGCACGTTCCCCAGTCTTCTTCTCAGCGGTTATCGTTCGCGAAAGCTCTGCCAGAGGATGCCCCAGGCAATGCAGTCGGAAGCTCTTGTAATACCCGAACGGGCTCCTTTGAACTGCGAAGCCTTGATCATGGAGAAGGGCTTCCATCGTGGCGAGCACCTTGATTGCTGGATCTCTTGACGCTAGGCTGCTCGAAAGGTGTGCGTACGGGTACAGCATTACGTTTCTAGTTCTCACTCGATCCGCGACTTCTTTGATCGCCTCCGATCCGTTCGCGGCGACCTTTCCCGGATCCCTTTCGTCATCTTTTTCGATTGTACAGAATGCAACTAGGACATTCTCCATTTGACCATGGGAACGTGAATCCTCGAACTCTTCTGGTTCATTAACTGCTTTCTCTCGCACCTGATACTCGAAGGATTGGGAGTGGATTAGCAGAACTCGCAACTGTCTTCACTCCATTCTATCCCGACAGACGCCATCTTTCTATCTGGCGATCCTTCTTCGATTTCTTCTTCATTTCCCTGTAATGCGTTCGGCACAAGTAGGCGCGTTTAGCGCCTCCAATATCCATTTTGGCCTGTGCCACAACATCTGGTGAGACGGAACGCACGGCTGTCTGCGTGCATCCTGCGACGTTGCATTTGACTCCTTTCGAGATCTTTCCCAATTCTCAGACGACAGCTCCTGCGCCGCCAACCTTCGTACCTAGGACCTATTCAAGCGTGTCTGCGTTTTCCTTAGGTAACTCGGTCTATCTTTGGGGCTCTGTCGATAGGATGGCATGACCTTCAATAACACCCCCAAGGCGAGGATGAAGACTCCTAGAGCTAGACCGGCTGGAATGAATAGTGCTTCGCTGCCGCAGCCGAATTGTATCATGTTATAGTCTGGTGATTCGCAGCCGGCTTAAGGATCACGGCGTATGATGAGGCAGTTCTTTGGGCGGCTGTGCAAATCCTGGCCACACTACATGCCTGTAATGGCACGTTGAACAAATGCTAATACAGCCATAATCAAAAACAGGATGATTGCTGTAAACTTCCATCCGCGCCCGGCATTTGCCGCCACCCCCAGCATCCCGCCCGTACCCGCGAAGAACAAAACGACATAG
>CAYGWT010000328.1:0-2050 GCA_964353625.1 uncultured Candidatus Bathyarchaeia archaeon
CGCAATATTCAACTCAAGGATAATATCAGACGCTTCGATTTTGGCACCGTTTTCAAACTCTATTGTTTCAGTAGTATGGGCATCTTTGATGAGCGTGAGATCGTAGCCTCGATCCAGAGCACCATATGCTGTAGCTCGAATACACCAGTTTGTGGCAGCGCCCCCCAATATGATGCGAGTAGCGCCAAACCGGGCTAGGGCTTCTTCCAATGCAGTTTGTTCGAATGATGACCTGAACTGCTTGTGTATGCGAATTTCACCTTCGGCGGGGGACAACTCTGGCACTAATTGCCAATCGGGGCTACCATAGATCAGTGCGTTGTCTGAGTCCTGCACCCAAATAACCGGAATGCCCTGACTTCGCGCTTTCTCGACTGCTATGGTGATGTTCTTGATAATTCGAGGAGCAGCCCAAGCTGTGCGCATTACTCCGATTTGGACATCTACCACTAAAAGAACTGCCTTGCTGCCTTCGCGAATAGTTGCCATTTCTTATCTCCAGTCTGACATTATATTTCACCTTTTCCTTGAGTGAGGAAACGGATCGCTTCTTCTTTGAGGCCCAACGGCAAGGCTCAGCTGCGGGGCGGCCCTAGCAAGGCGAGGAATTCTTCACCACATCTCCGAAAGCAAAGCTATTCATTTTCGGCACTCCGCAGCCCCGTCGGCTGGAGCCGGTGTTAGCTCGCCTGCTTCATGCAGGAATATGTGCTAGTTCGCTACTTGAATGCTTTGAATACAAAACTATGACCTTCTTGGTACAGCGATGAATGCGTTAGGATTTCTATTTTCGAGAAGCCGGCGCTATTTAGGAGATTCAAGAACTCATCCTTCCAGTACCAACGAATGGATAAATCGTCGACAATACACTCGGTCAGCTGCGTCTGGTTGTAAAACTCATATCGGTAGATGCCATGTTTGATTTGTTCTGGGATGTTAATGTCGTATCGTTCCAGGACGATGCTTCGGGTGCCGTCCTGACGACTCACATCCCTTGTAACTCCGTAGTAATCGTGTTTCTGTTCAGTAATGTCGTGCCACGGAATGAATATATCGGTAATGAAGAACCCTCCGTCCGAAAGGCAATGGCGAACGCAACTCAGGGAATTCAGTGCATCCTCTTTCGAAGTAAGCAACTGGAATGAACCGCTAGCGATAAAGATGGCGTCATAATGAGTCGGAAGATCGAAACTTTCCATTGGTTGATTGTGTAGCTTGACTTCCTTGAGCCCCAGTTTTTCAACCTTGCGCTGAAGAACGCTAAGGACATCTTCCGAAGAATCCAAGCCGTCGATCAGAACGCCTAATCTGGCAATTGGTAGAAGTAATCTTCCCGTGCCGCAGGCGAGTTCAAGAACGCGCCCGCGAAAACCCTGGAAGATCGATGAATAGTAATCGATATCATCTTTGCGGTCCTTAAGCCAATCGTCGTACCACTCAGCAATCAATCCTTTATAGTGTTGATTTTGCATTGTCTTTCCCGTCGGCTGACTGTCCTGCGGTGAGGATGGTCGGCATTGAACTTGATCCTTCATGTTCTCAAGGTGGGCTGACAGCAGGGCTAACCGACACCGAAGGCTTGGCAACCCACACGATCATTGTAGCACGAGACTCAGAAAATTCGCTGCGTACCCGCGGGGCGAAGCCCGGCCCGATCGAGCCAGTCTTAGATGCGTTTTGGTTTTCTAGACTCTCCGTGAATTTACCGGTCGCATCCGCAGCTTTACGTCAACTGCATCGGCATAACGCCACAACGTGGAAAGGCGCACATCGTTGCAATGATTCTCAATATGAGAGATAGCAGATTTCTTGGCCGTAACCACTGTGCTACTTCGTTTGGGCAAATCCAGCCTCTTCCCCCGGCTTGGGACAATACCGTGCGAACCTTGGAATGAGGATATGCTTCTTCAAGATTGTCTGCAAATTCACTATGACCTTCGGCACCCTGGTCAGACTGACCAGCCCTATTTCCAGAACATTGACTAGGGTGTTACAATATTATTAATGAAGGGCTACACGTTGAGAGAGGCTGCTCAGGCTTTAGGGGTCT
>CAYGWT010000329.1:0-1707 GCA_964353625.1 uncultured Candidatus Bathyarchaeia archaeon
CAGGCCTTGGAGATCTGTGGATTCTCCTTTGTTAGACCTAGGTCTGATAGAATCAGCAGCATCCAGTTTGTTGACAGGTACTTCGGGACGTAGAGGCGCTGTTCATCAACCCACGATCCGCCGGGCATCTGCTTGGCAAGGATGTCCGCAGCCCATCCGATCTTAGGGATCATCCGCTCTGCTGATTGAACTTCAGGATCGCCCTGATTTCTCCCTAGCACCTGTGTCAGTGCAAGATACCTGATGGATGGCTGGCCCTCATCCAACAGCCAATCAAGAGCCGTTTTGGGTTTCACCGGTTTGATCCCCATTAGGGGTCATCCATCCGCTCAAGAACCTGGGCGGATATAGGTTGCGAGATACTGATTCTCTAGTGAATGAAGAGAACTCATTTGCCGCCGATGTAGATAACGCTTGACGATAGTCATAGGCGAGTCTGCATATGCCGTCTGCCTCCCCGTGGATTGGATCCGTGTTGACGTTCCGCTCTGCTGACTGCGACGCTCGGGTGGGTGACACCTTCTTCTGGGTGGAGTCCACCCTCTTGAACGCGTCATTTTGAGGCGTTTCGGCTCAAGTCGGCTCTTCTTGGTCGATAAGAAACCACGAGCTAATGTTGGATCGCGCTTGCCCGAATGCGACCCGGATTGACCAGAGCGGGACGCTATACTATTCGAAGCCAACGCGTTTCAATTCCTAGGTGTCCGAGGCGAGCTTGCGGAGCGATTTCTGATTTCTAGGTTGTTCTATTTCCTGAACGGCACGTTCGAAGGTCTAGTGCTTTATTCATGTTCCACCGATGGAGAGTTGATGAGAAATGAGTCGAAGAAAGATACTCGTCACTTCGTGTGGCATCGTCATTCTTCTGGTTGCCTCCTATTTCATCGGCGTGTTCTACTCACAGTCCAACACGATCATGGGACCAGAGTTGCCACCAGGCTTCACAACGATGACCGAGGCGGCATCGCCATTTGGCGGAGGTGCAAAAGACCAGCCGACATCCCAAGAAAGAGTAGTGATATACAGTGGACACGTATCGCTCGAGATCAAGGACATTCAAGGAACACTTCAAAGGATCAGAGAGCTTGCGGAGGGCAATGGTGGATACGTTGCCAGCTCATCGCGCTCAACCTACGATACACAAACGATAGCTCAGATCGCCATTCGAGTACCGAAAGACCAGTTTCGCTCTTCCATCCAACAGATAGAAGCCTATGGGAAAGTTCTCGACGAGAGTACCAACAGCGAAGATATCACTCAACAGTATGCCGATCTCAAAGCTAGACTCAACAACCTGCAGAAACAGGAAGAACGCCTCCAAGAAATCCTAGACATGGCGAAAACGGTTGAAGATATCCTACGAGTGGAGACGGAACTCGGAAGAATTAGAGGCGAAATAGATAGCTTGCAAGGCCAAATCAACTATCTTGAAGGCAACGCTGAGATGTCACTCATCTCCGTCACATTGACTGAGCCCCTCCCCACCTTCATGCCGCCGGGAATGAACTGGGGCGAGACATTCGAGATAGCTGTCCAGGGATTCTTCACAATCCTTAGCGGAATCATAATTCTCGCAGTATCCCTAGTACCTGTCGTAGCGATCGGAGCACCAGTCTACTACCTCTACAAGCGCAGAGAGAAGAGCAAGACATGATAGACGCAATTTCGATGGCAACAGGCAAGCTGATGCTCGCCAAGCGGATCTCA
>CAYGWT010000330.1:0-2032 GCA_964353625.1 uncultured Candidatus Bathyarchaeia archaeon
AGCCAACGTCACAATGACTAGCCAGACCCCCACCGTGTTACCCACAGTGGCAATAATCCGCGAAATCTCGGGTAAACCGGTTGGGATTGTTGGAGAGCCTCCAGCAAGGATATCCGCCGGGATGACGCTCATGATCAGTGGCAGAATAACGACAAACGTTGCCGCAACACCAACACCTACGAGTAGGATGTAGATCACCGCGAGAACCACAATGCCTGCCAGGATTCTTCCAAAGTACGCCTTCGTTCCAACCCAGAAATCATCAAACGCCGTCCTTCCCATCAGTGTAGTACTCTTGTTCATTCCGGTCCACCCTGCCAATACATATGCGTAGGCAAGGAGTGCAAGAACCACGATTATCGCGATCCCTATGACAGAGCCCGCAACTCCGAAAAGAACTGAGAGTGGAGCTGGACTATTCGCAGCCGCGATCAATATCGGCGTAAAGATGTAGAGCCCCGCGAGTGCGAGTGCTGCGGGTATGAGATATGCGAGGATAAGCGGTGGAAGAAACAAGATCGGATTGGACCGCAGCAGCTCAACCGTCCTCTTGAACGACTCAATCAGATCCAATTCTTTTTCACAAGTGTGGATAGAGAACGCTGTCAGCTTTTAACACTGCCGCGGACAGTTCACCGGACCTCGATAGATCGCTGACCTCGCTTTGGGATTGTAGCGATATGCTTGCTTCTGGCTGCAGTGACTAACGTGAAGAACTATCGTGGCAGAAAATACCCCTATATTGGCTCACAGGGGATGGAGTCTTGATTGCTCTAGCTGAAGCAGCTGATTTAGGCTCATGCTTTCTGTTTAGACTTCCATGCGTACCATACAAGCAGCGCTGAAGCCACAACTCCTGCAATTCCAGTCAGTACATAGTATGCTGCTGAAATGTGCATACCTAGTTCCATGAGACCAAAACCAGTATAGGCTATCCCCACGATGATGTTTGCCCAGCGATTTGTCGAGTCCTTCAACGTCAGGGACAGGAAAGCCATAACCAACGGAATCAAAAACATGATTGCGAATACCAGCAACAGTTCAGGTGTTACTCGAATCCCTCCAACTTCCGCACTTGTTTGCGCCATTGCATCAATAGAACTCAACATCAATCCCACAATACCCGTCAAATCCCCAACTATCCACAACACTGCAAGCTTTGTCTACCAATCTTCCAAAATTTCTCACATCCGTCCAATTATGCCGTCGTGTTCTGTTTGCTCATTGAATCCTTTGTCCAAGGATCATACTAGGGGTTGTCACAAGGCACCGCGTGAAGTCTCTGAAGAAGTGGTCTAGACCGGACTTCGTCGCCTTTCCATGCACCATCTCATCATCCAGCTCCCAGTACAGGGCATAGGTCACCTCTTTCGGTTTCCTTGTGAGTCTGATCGCTGGGAGACCTTTCTTGGCTGAGGTGAAATCACGGGGCCTGTGGGTTCGCCTCATGTACCGCACCTCTCTGACTCCGGGAAATGCTCTGTGATGGTCTACGACGCGTTGAATCAGCTGTTCGAATTCCTCAGTTCTTTCAGGTTTGACCTTGTAGATACAGACCTCTACAAAGTTCCCTTTTTCACTCATGAATCAGCTGCCTCCTTCACAATTATGTTGAGCAAGAGAGTCTATGCCTTACTGTACCAAGGCATCGATATATGGGCAATAGCCTCGATGGTCGACCTTCGGCGGTGCGAGCATCCGAATTTGAACCATGGTTTTCGTTTCTATCTTGAGTCACGAGGTGTTGTTTCGACAAGCCATAAGTATTCTCAGCCACTATTACATTTTCGTTCTGAAGAAGTAATGGCGAAGCTGTCGGCGATCTGGTCTTTCAAATTGTGAATCCCGGCGGCCGCACCATCTAGACATTAATGTGTAGACATTGAATCAGAATTACGGGGTCAGATTTGGCTGCCCGCACCAAGGCACCCGACGACGAAAAACGAAACGCCTCTCGTCGGCCCCTCCTCTCATGACGGGCAAATCAAAATGGCCTATATTGCAGGTGTGAATGGGTTTTGGCAATTGCTGC
>CAYGWT010000331.1:0-41124 GCA_964353625.1 uncultured Candidatus Bathyarchaeia archaeon
AGGTTGGAGACAAAGGTGATGGTACTTACTCATTAGATGTCACTGCTGAAGACAACAACGAAACCGTAGACCGTAGCTCATTTACTTCCCTTACTGATCTAGTGAAGTACTTGGACAAAACCTACGGCAAACACATAACCACGAAGCTGGGCCTTGGTCAGGTTGCTAAGGCTCCTATGCCGAACCTGGTTGAGGATCTAGGGCCGACTTCGTGGAAAGAAAAGGCTGACGAGATTGCTAGCGGTCAGATTATATCGGCTAGTGCAAAAGGCAGTGGCCTTTACGACGTATCCAACATCTACGATATGGATGTTAACTATACGGTTGACAAGAACATCTTTAACTTTGATGTATGGTCAACGAAGATTGGCTCGACGTACTACAGCATTAGGATTGCTCTAGGCGCACCAAATTTTGATTTTCAGATCAGGCAAGTAGGGGAGGATTTCCCCCAGACAATTGCTCTTAACTACAAGTCCTGGGAGGAATTCATTTCGTTCCTCGCTAGCTACGATCCAGATGTAGCCAAGCGGTTTGGCGTATATGCCGAAGCAATGGCTGCAATGACCGAGGAAGAAGGTAAGTCATCCCACTATCACGCCAAGCTGCTCCAGAAGTTAAAGAAACTGTCTAGCAACTACCCAATCCAGTTTACCAAAGCTGCGGTAACTTGGGATGACAATGAAGGTGTTACCTGGACTGCATTGCTGATGGATTACAGCAAAGCCAGTCAGTTTGTCATTAAGTCATATGGGTATGATCCAAACGTTCCTTTTCAATTGATGTTGTTGCAAGACAACGAGATCTTTACCCTTGACCAGTATGGAGACGAGCACGATCTTCTTGAAGTAGTCAATGAATCGGTTCCGGAAGAGCAAGGTGCTATGCTTATGCAAGGACCCAATTCGTATGGGGAACATCTTGCTTCAGCTGTTGGTTTCAGTGCACCGAAACTTAAAACCAAAGATCCAGTCATTCCGTTTGATAATGGTACCCTGGAAGCACTCAAGGACTTCGATCAGTATGTCTCTTGGATCGACAGTCAGCTAGCGGCTAATGGTGACGTTGGTTGGTTTCGTAAAGCTACTGCAGGTATCTCCAAGTATCTGTCCAAATTGCCGCGTTTCTCCGAGTGGTACAAGAAAGCCTACTTCAAGAACAAGGATGGTACTCCTTGGATCTGGGTCCATGCTACGGCCCAGGATATTGCTAACTTCATTCCCAAGCAAGCCAACGCTATCTTCATGACGCAAGCTCCGGAGTTCTCGCAGATGTTCCATGGAATGTCTGAGAACTGGATGGTCAACAACCTCGAGAAGGTTCTTAATCAAACTCAGCTTCAAGCCTTTCTGCTGGCTGTCAGAACCGATCCCGAGTGGGCACTCGAAGCCCAACGCAATGGCAATGACATCAGGGTTGTTCCGCTCTCCGAATTGAAGCGGATGGATCGTTACCATAAGTATGTTTTGCAGTGGTTGCCCTCTCGACGTAACTCAATGCCTCTCGTAACCAATGTCCAGTTTGTCTGGGATTGGGAGAAGATGGAGGATGTCGAACGTCTTGCTGACGTACTCCCTTCGTGGATTGGCACTCGGTCCGAGGTCATCTACAAACTGAAGTCCGGAGACTGGCACTTCATCGAACAGAAAGAGGTTCGCCACGCCCTAGAGAATCTTGGCTATGAGGCGTTCCATACCCGTGAGGGTGAGGAAAAGCACCTCGCTGTAATGGATACAAAGAGGGTCAAGTCAGCCATCGGCAATCCGGATCTATTCGGGGATAACGATTTCCTTGTCAAGGCGGAATCTGTCGAGGATGAGCAGACAGTTGACACTACTGCCCGTGTTCCGTTCTTTGAAGGTGATAACGAGACAGTACCCATCTTTGAAAACATCAAGGCCCTGCCTATCGGTTCGTTTGTAGCTTACAAAGATAATGAAGGGACTATGCGACTTGCCGAGGTTGTTGGTACTCGTATGGGACCGCATGAGTCTGGTAAGAAGGCTTTCTACCCGAGAGTCAGGCAAGTAAGTCCTAATGGAATTGATCCTGCGAAGATGCCTCTTTTTGAGCTGCATCCGGATGAGATCGTCATACCGTTTGTACTTCCCATCGAGAAAACCAAGACCAACTTCATCAAGATGTATGGAGATCACAAACGCTGGATGGCGTACCTTACCCAACTTCGGGTCACTGGTATGATCAATCAGCAGCAGATGGGCAAGGTCATCTCTCAGCTTCATCTTGGAGCTTCGATTAGCAAGGACTCAGTTCTTGCTGATGTGAAGTTGCCTGTGGAGATGATTTCCGCTGATGGTATTGTAGATACGAAGGCACTGTTCAAGTGGCTCATCGAGGACGAAAAGGTTCTTGCTGAGCGGCCTGATATGGCAGCACTGGCTGGATTCCTCGCCAATCAAGTCGGCGATGTTCAGATCCGTGTAGCGATGGAAAACGGGAAGATTCTCAAAACGGTCCCGGGTAAAGATAATCAGATGGCGAACTACAATCCTGGTTCCCATACCATCACTCTTGGTCGAGAGGGTTTCCATCCTGGTGTCATTCTCCATGAGATGGTCCACGCCGCTACATACCGAGCTCTGCTTGAGTACTTCGAGATCAAAGGTACAATGACAAGTCCACGAATTCCTGTGGAACAAATGCCACCTGCAGTTCAACGTATATATCGTCAGTACTTGGCTGTTCTAAAGGTAGCAGGCTCATACAAGTATGGCAAAGAGGGTAAAAGCCAAGCTACGCTTGGAGCATCTTGGCAGTATGGTCTGATGAATCTCGGTGAGTTTGTGTCGGAGGCGATGACGAATCGTACTTTCCAGCTCGAACTTGTCAAGATAGCCGGACAACCAGAACCCAAGACCTTCAAAGAGTGGATGAAGTCTGCATGGGGTCAACTCATGCAGTCCATCGGTACTATGCTAGGGATGGACATTCCGGAAAGCTCCATGATGGCTGAGTTCCTGTACAACTTCTCATCTCTGGTTGAACTTCAGGAGAAGAAGAACAACACCATTGCTAGGGAACTGAGAAGGATCTACAACAATCCTTTATACTTCCGTGATATCGCACCTGATATCAACTACATGGTTGATGGGATTGTTGCAGCTTCCCAGAGCGCAGAGAAACATGAAGCAAATGGCATCAAGGGGCAGGACGAAAATACTGCCAAAGAGAAGGTGCTAGATGCGGCTTTGGGAGATACGGTTGACTGGATCCCAGAAGATCCTGTGCTGACCGACAAGCTCAAGGAGAAGATCCTCGGTGAAGTGGATGGTGCTGATCTTACGAACTGGTACGCTGGTGGCCTACAGGCCTCTGAGGTGCGTGGCAGTACCCTGATTGGTACGATCTACCGGCTGATGGACAACGCCTCGAAGCGGGCTGAGCGGTTCAACCGTGAGTATGTCAAGCCCCTTGAGAGGCTGTGGCAACCTGTTCTACGAGATCGTCGTTTGACGAGGTTGATGCACGCCATCTTCACTACGGAACTCAAAGCTACTACTCAGTTCACTGAGGAACAGCTCTCCCGTTGGCTGACTCCTAAGGAGATCAACTCCTACTTGGCTATGCGCCAGGTTCTTGACCTAGCCATAGACGAGCAGAACGATGCACTGCTGCAGGTTGGACTCAAGCCCGTAACCCCGTTGGAGGCGTACTTCGCTTCCCGCTGGTCTGGTCCGTGGCGTAGCGTGATCCGCAACGCTGAAGGAAAGATAGTGTGGGTTGTGGCTGAGAACACTAAAGGCAAGGCACAAAAAGCAGTGGCTTGGCTCAAGGCCAGGAATCCTATGCTGGTCTCTGAGGAGGTCTCCTTTCACCACGCAGAAACTGGTTCGGAGAACAAACTACAGGCAGGCTACGCAGAGCTGCTGAAGATGCTGGATCCGGGTGACAAGGACACCAACGCCCTCCGCGAGGCATGGGAAAATGCCATGGTGGGTGTGTCCGAGAACATCATGAACCAAGAGAAGCACTTCAAGAATAAGACCGGGGTTCGTGGTTTCCGTGGGGATAGGCCTTGGGCAGACTCGTATGAGGACTCAAGAGACTTCTTCCTGGAGCAGTTCAAGTACCTGAAAGCTGCATCGGAGTGGGCATACATGCAAACTCCGCTCAAGACGGCTAAGGATATCCTGACTGATCCTGAGATCGCCCTGATGCAGAAGAACAACGTCACCTACTCTCGAGAGTATATCCGCCAGTACATGGGGTATGGTACTTCGAAGTGGGTAGACGGAATGGAGAACTCCCTGTCTGAGTGGTTTAGCTGGCTCCCGTCCGGAACTGTGGATATGGCGATCGGCTCAGCCAAGACACTGTTCTACATCTCTGCTCTTGGATACAACATGGGCTACATGATCTATGCCCTGCTGCAGCCTATGCTTGGGGCTGGGAAACACGCACGGCTCTCGACTGAGGGGTATCGTCACAATGTGGGTTGGACTCTGCTGACAAGCATTTCCTTGGGTTTGGGTGCCGTAATGCACCACTATACCCGTCAGATGCTGTCCTATGCACAGGGTGATGTCAACCGTAAAGCCCTTGACGCTAAGATCAAGGAACTTCGGGAGAACATCAGCGACGACAAAGATATGATGTTCTACATGGACTACATCGAAGACAACGGAATCATTGACATGTCCCCACACACGGACATTCAAGACCTGTACGTACCTGAAGGTGTTGTCTATGCACGGCGTGTTCTTGGTGCTACCACAGGCTTCGTTGAGGCGATCTCTAGGGCCATGT
Source organism: uncultured Candidatus Bathyarchaeia archaeon (assembly GCA_964353625.1). Classification (GTDB taxonomy): domain Archaea; phylum Thermoproteota; class Bathyarchaeia; order 40CM-2-53-6; family 40CM-2-53-6; genus CAVPLU01. Next base: position 4,768 of record CAYGWT010000331.1, read on the forward strand.
GCTTCTTCAGTTTCGTGGCACACCTGCACCAGTCTGGTAAGGGTTTGTCCAAGGAACAGATTGCGCAGATGGCTGATGAGGCTACCAAAGACGTCATGGCGGATTACCGACCTAACGAGCGGGCTATGATCTTCCAGAAGGCTGGCCTCTCCGGTAAGGCTCTGTCTACCCTCCAGACGTTCAAGTTCAACTGGATGTCCCAGGTGGTCAAGTACTCCAAGATGGGCTACAAGGACAGCAACTGGCGTCCGTTCCTTTCTCAGATGTCTGTCTACCTGATCCTGGCCGGTGCGCTGGGCTCGGTTGGGCTAGACGATCTGGATGATCTCTGGTACTTCCTGCTGTCAGGGGTGGACAACAAGACCTACATGGAGTGGAAGGACAGAGGCCCGAAAGCTTTCCTTATGCGGAACCTCAATGGCTGGCTGGCCTATGGTGCTGTGGCTCAAGCTACCGGTACCAACCTCCACACCCGGGGTAGCCTTGGTGATGTACTTCCGTGGGACCCCAACAGGGGAGCAGCGGAGAACTTCGCTAACTGGATCCCGTTTGTGGGCTCTACGTATTCCGCCGGTGCTGCTGCAGTGGCTGGAGCCAAGGAGTTCATGGGCAAGGGCAACCCGGACAACAACGCTGCAGCGATCTACAAGGGTCTGCCTGCGGCACTCAAAGGTCCGGTTGATGTCAAATCTGATATGTTCAACTACGGGGGTATGTCCCTGAGTACGGCTGACCCAGAGCTGGGCGTCTATCGCAGGTCTGAGGAAGAGAAGACCAAGCGAATGTTCGGTCTTAGATCTCAACAAGAGTACGAAACCATGGAGGGCAGGTATCGACACCAACGCACTGACCGCGCTATCCAGAAACGTCTGTCTGACGCCTCTGACGCATTCACTGCGTCGCTGCTGAAGGGGGATGCCCGTGCTACTAAGTACCTCGAAGACTACATCACGTTAGGAGGTGATCCAAAGAATCTCGTCGCATCTGGCAAACTGACGGATGCTGTGCGGCGTAAGGCTCTGGATTACTCGCAGCAGTTGATGCTCAAAGCTCGCCCCGGAAACAGGGCAGCTATCCAAAGCCTAATCGACTACTACCAAAGCTACGCTCCTAACAGATGAGTCTATTTCACAAGATCATACCCTTTGTTCTGGAGCATGAAGGAGGGTACGTAAACGACAAGGATGACCCAGGTGGGGAGACCAAGTACGGGATCTCCAAGCGGGCGTTTCCTCACCTGAACATCCTGGACCTGACCCAGAAAGAAGCTATCCAGATCTACTACGACAAATACTGGAAGCACGACTGGGAACAACTCGGGTTCCCTCTAGCTGCATGTATGTTTGATACAGCAGTGAACATGGGACACTCCCGAGCCAACCACTTCCTTAAACTGTGTAGCAGGAACCACGACAACTACCTGAAGTTGAGGGCAGATCGTTACAACGAATTGATCTCCGACAATCCCACGCTCAAGAAGTTCGAGAAGGGGTGGATGAACAGGGTGGCACAACTCCGAAGGTTCATCGATGCAGGTAATGTAGGAAACTTCATTCACGGTGGAAATCGTAAGGACATAACATGACTAGGAGTACTAATGGGAAAAGTACTGCACCCCGTGTCGGACCAGGACAAAGAGCAACTGTACAAGTACGCCAGGAAATGGCAAGACCTTCTTTCACTCCACCGATGGAGGTTAACCCCTTCGAACTTGCCCACCAACGCCATGGCGGAGCTGAAGTTCTCCAAGGACAACTCCCACAAACTGGTGAAATTGCTGGTGGGGAAGCACTTCGGGGCGGAGAAGGTGACGGCAGCAACCCTGGAGATGACAGCAATCCACGAGCTGATACACATCCTTCTGTACGATTACGGGGAAGTGTGCAAGGAAAGCCCATACGACACGACAAGGATAATGGAAGCTGAACACGCCATCGTGCATGTTCTCGAAAAACTCCTCTACGAACTCTGGCACTGCAAACATGTGGAAATCACTGAAGACACTCCTGTTCATCGATCAAGAAAGAAACCAGCTTAGCCACACCAAGTTCTGGTCTAACATCGGCTATGGGGCCATGACCTACACGTTTGTGTATGCAGTTATGTTCGGCACCACGACTGATGTAATGATCTGGGCACTGTTTGGGCTGGTGGTGATCGGCAATCGCACCATACTTCAACTTTTCCGCCCGCACAAGGACCCTAAGGATCCGGGCTAAACCACCCTAAACCGCAGTAACTTTCCTATAAACGACAAAAAGCCCCGGAGGGCGTTAACCTTCCGGGGCTATTTTTTTGCCTGTTAGAACTGATCGTCTTCGCTACGGTTTTCTGGTAGTTTAGAGAACCAGTCAATAAGCCGAGCAATGCCATATATGGCAATGCCTGCTACTCCACCAAAGCTGATTATCTGTACTGATGTATCCCACAGACTATACTCCACACGAACCTCCTTTGCCAGAGATGTCACAGATATCGATTTCCTCGAACTCAACTCCTTTGTGGTGCTTAGCCTCCTCGTAGGGAACAGCCGTCAAGGGTTGACCTCCTCTACTACCATCTGGGTAACAGGTAAAGCCTCGGAGGCGAGGGGCATACTTTGCAAGTACTCGAGCAAACTTATCCACACTCCCGCTGTTATTGGCTTGTGTTCCCCAAGCAGGTAGGTTAATTGTGGAGCTGATCGACATGTCAACGTAATCTTGTACGTCGGCTTGGAACTTGATTCGTCGCTCATAGTCATTCGCTAGGTCAAGGGCAGTTTCAATTGATTCGGGTTTGACTCCGAGTTCGTTGATAAGGTGCTCTGCAGTTGCATCGACAACAAATTGATACTTCCACTTAGTTCCGCCAGTGAGGAAGCGACGCTTGAAAGCGACTGCGAACAGTGGCTCAATACCCGTTGTTGTGCTAGCAAGGATTCCGATCGTGCCGGTTGGAGCAATAGCGCGGTAAGCCACCGGCCTACTGATGAACAGTCTGTCACAATGTTCATTAGCTGCCCGTTCGCTTTCGTCGCGGTACACTGCCAACCACTTTCTAAGTTCATCGTTTACCTCGTACTTAAATCCTTTCTTGAGCAGCCACTCGTGGATACCCATAAGTCCAAGTCCAATACGGCGGTTCTTCTCCCGTACTTTGTACACTTTCTCGTATGGCAGATCAGCCCGAATGGACCCGCAGATGAGGAACTTGGCCGCCAGAGTAACAACATCTTTGAGTTCTTCCAGAGAAGAAATATTGCCGAGATTGAGGCTGCCAAGATTGCATACGTCAGAATCATCTTCGCTCGTAACTTCAGTACATGCGTTACGAAGGGTTTCATTCTGCTTGTCTCCGAAGTTGAAGCTGAATCCCGGTTCCCCGGTCATCATTGCTTGACGGCAATTCTCTACAAAGGTAGCGTGTAAGTGCCGAGTATTTAAGCCCTCCGAGTCTGTAGTATTCAACCAAGAGTCGTCGTAGTTCACGCTGATGTTGGTCATGTCCAACGGAGCGTTGTGGTTGAAGTTCTCCTGCTTCGCTTGCCAGTGAGTCAGGTTTGGTGTGATGTACTGGTTGTGCCAATCTTTGGCCTTAAGGAAAAGCGGTATGTCAGGATGTTGCCAATTAAGGCTCGCGTAAATTGCGCTTCGTCGAGAGCCTCCTTGCATAACATTGCGTCCAATCCCGTTGATTGCTTCCATGAGAGGGATAGGGCCTGAAGCGACTCCTCCAGTGCGTTTAAGCACTGCACCACTCTCTCTAAACACACTGTAGTCTGCTCCAATCCCACCCCCAGTCATCAAGCAAGAACTGGCTCGCCAGAATAGATTAGCCCACTCTTCTCGTGTGTCAGCTTCACCACGAAGGAGGTAACAGTTGTTGTAGTACTTGGCATCTCTACCCGAGTAGTAGAGATATCTGCCTCCGGGAATAAACTTCTGAGTCTTGATAAGCTCTGAGAGAAATCGCCTGTCGTCGTCAGACATAAGCTTAGATGTGGTGCCCCATCTAGATCCGCAAACGTCTTCGACAAGACGATCTGCAAGAGCATCCCAACTGTCATTTGGCCCCTGTGCATACTTATTCCTGAATATCGACACCGCGAACGGAGTCTTGAATCGTTGCACTTGCATAGTCTTTGATATCCTCCTCGGCCTCCCGGGCCTGTAGCTCCGAGAGGCGGTGTTTCCTGGTCCTGGAATTACCCTTCAGGTGTATGATTGCTTTCTCTACTGGTTGTCGCTCGTCTTGGCCCATTCTACCAGCCCATTGTGTCGTGCTGCACACTCCCCATACTGCTCTAGGAGTTCAATTGAAAAAGTCAACAGATCCCCCATCGTTGTGACTGATGGGTTCGGGACTGGGTGGCACTTCTCCATCAGTGCCGGTGGCGGCGTTGGCCGCACGAACTGCGTCGTCGAGGAGCATCCTACCAGACTCAGGCAGAACACACTCACGATAGACAGGTTTCTCAACTTCACGAACAACCTCCTTAGTTATCGTTCGAACACGCGTCTTCAACCGGGCAATTTCCTCTTGGTATGCAGACTCTACTTCCGCAGTACGGGCACTCTGCTCGGCTATCAGTCGATTGTACTCCGTCACCCGGGCTACTTCCTGCTGGGCTACCTCCAACTTCAGGCTCTCGTACTTGTTGTTGCCTAATTTGTAGCCACTCCACGTACCCATCCCAAAAATCGAGATAAACACGATCGCTCCAAGACCTATCCGCACCCATAGATTAGCGCCCAGGATTGGGAACATCTTTCCACCTATCGTCGTGTTCGGGCTTGTTCTTCAATGTCCAGCTCAGAAATTGTACACAACACCCAAGATGAGCAGCATGAGGAAGACCGGACTCAGGATCAATGTCTTCTCCCCGATTGATCGCCCCAAGGTGCCTATAGGCAGCAGCGATAAGCCTAGACACGTTGACGCCGCCACGCCAATTATGAGCGGTATATTTTGCAGCACCGAATGTAAGAACACGAGCCACATCCTCCAAAAAGTCTGGATCCAGAAGATCCATGCGGGGTTTCTCTTGGTCAAACTTCTGACCCTGAGACCAATCAACTACTCCCCCCCTAGTCTCCATAGTACTCTCCCCAGGGGAATGATTTGGGGATGACACCCGGTAGGTTGGGAAGTCCGCAGAACTCGTCAGGTTCTCCATACGGGATGCCAGTTGCTCTTTGGTCTTGCTCATTGAAAATAGCTCCGTCCATTGAATTGGGTATCGATCTTGGGCTGCCACTAGCGCCTCTCTTAGTTAGAAACATGTTGATTGGCATTACGTTATCCCTCATTGGCTAACCGCAATCAAAAAGTTCAGCATGGCGATAGTTCCACATAGAAGGGGCTCGATCTTGAGCCGGCCTTCTGGCTTGAAGGTCTGACTGTCGAACACCTCCACGGAAAGCAACCAGTAGGCGGCCAAGCTCAGCACTACACCATTCATCATCAACAGGTATGTTATCATAGGCTAACGAATTTGCCATCTGGAGCAGGAGCAAGAGATTTCCCGCCTCTGAACCAGTGGCCACAATCCGTACACTGGAAGCGTGCATATTTACATGACTTGGTATAAGCATACCCGCGCTGTTGATAGTGCTGGCTTCCACAGTTTGTACAGACGAGCCCGTTTGATTCGTAGAGTGAATGGTTAGCATGATCAGGGACCCAGGCTCTGAGGTGGGTATAGACTCGTTCAAGCAACTTGACATCATTTCTATTGTACTCCTCCATCCTGGTCCATGCAACCGGATCCTTGTTCATACACTTGACCCATAGCTCATGCCCCTCATGTCGCACCTTGTTCCCAAGGTTAAGGGCTTGAGCAATGTAGTCCAGCTTGTTGCTCGGGAACTTAAACTGTTTCCGAACCGTCTTCAACAGATCGATTTGCTTGTAGGGGGATGGCGGCTTTAGGCCTACCCCAATAAACTCCTTGTTCAATGTCGGAATGTCGAATTTCGTCCCGTTGTAGTGGATCACTGCATCCGCCTGGTCCAGGAGTTTGTGAACTCTTGTCAGCATCTGCTTCTTCCCCTGCTGGATCGAAGTGAACATTATATTCTCCTCCCCCAGCCACTTCGCTGCCCAGCACAGGACGTAACCCGATGCCATGATCTGATTCATCCCCACGTTCTGGTTCCACAAACCCCACACGTGTACCAAGTTTGGTGCCGTCTCGATGTCCAGTAACAGTACTTTCACTATTGTATGCCTCACTAGGAGAAAGGATTTCAAGTAGACCTTCCAGATTCTTGCGAATCGGGAGTTGACCCTGCGCTAGCAAGGTACGCAAACCAGCGTTCACGATCACTTCCATCTCGGAAGCGGTAAACGAGGTATCTACTTTGAATCGATTGTTGTCCTGCTCAATTACGCCTACTACCCGCACGCTGCAACTCCAAAAAGTGTTCTAGGCTGATCACAGCCAAGGGATCGGATCTATCCTGCTGGATAACAAGTAGAGGATTGGTGCCAACGGCGACGTTATCCAGAGTAGCTTGCCACATATCGTACACATGTATCCGAGCCCTACGCTTACATTCCACACTGTAGGGGAAAGCGTTCGCTGCCATCTCAGATAGAGTAACATCGACGCCTCCTGCGCCCATAGATACACTGCGCACATCACGAGCTGTAAGATCAGGGTAAGTTGCCAGTATTGCATCACGGACCTTCTGCTGCAAGCCACGGCCCTTGGCCTTCGCGGATTTGGGCTTCAAGTTCTGTGTACTCCTCTTCTGCTCTCAGTATCCTAAGCAGACAACGGTTAAGAGCAAACCTACCGGGGTCTCCGTAAAAGTCGTATACAACGGCCTCCATTTCGTCGGCAGATAGACCCTGCAGGGCTCTCCCGGCTTTAACTGGACCGATGCCCCTAACTCCTCGCACATTATCACTGGTGTCTCCAATGAGCATATGCGCCCAAAAAGCGAAGGTAGCTTCTTCATCAGAAACCACTTCATGTTGTTCCTTAACGAAGTTATAATGCCGTCCTGGGATCTGTCTAAAATCCTTGTCGATGGAACATATGACAAAATCTTCACGAGCTGCGATTCCAATTCCGTCGTCAGCTTCGTAACCGGCTGCGACTTCACCGCCCCATTCGCCAACCAGAAGGTTACGCAAGGCGTCCAAGTGTCTTGGTTTAGGAATTTCATCACGGTTACGCTTGTACTCCGGATAGATGAGTTTCCTAAAGTTGTCAGTACCGGAGATAAAGACTCGATATTCTGAAGTCTGAGTTGAATTGAGGATGCGATCCATGAGCTCATTTGCTCTGGCAATAGCGATTCGTTCATTCTCTGCTTCTGGATTTGTTTTCGTTGGTTCACAGCTTGCCGCACAGCGGTAGGCTATGATGTCACCATCAATCAGGGCTATACGGCCCATGTGTTTCTCCAAGAGGCGGGGGACCGGTTCGGCATGTCCGGATCTCCGAAGTACTAGTTCGGGCTTTCCTCTTAAGCTATCCCCCGATATTCAATTAGAACGGCGAAGTTTCATGCCGGATCTTGTAACCGCGATCACACATCAAGATGTCCGGTTGACCTTTGTGACGAACGTAAGAAGTCTTACGAAGCTGCTTCCGCACAAACTGACGAGCTTGTTCATAGGACCAAAAGGCCAGCGTGTAATTGTGACTTTTGAGTTTTCGGTTGTTTTTGTAGATGACGTACATAGTGCCTCCTTAGGCTCCAGGGTTAACCGCCACAGGGGCGGGTTTGGTCTCCGGCGGGCATCGCTGCTCGCCAAGTGCCTTGGCCATCTCTGGCTTCTGGCAAAGACGTTTCACTGCTTCGGACACGAGACCCATATTGTGCAAGAGCCTCGAGTCTTCCCTCGTATCGCAGCCTTCATCCAGCGTGGAGCTTCCGAAGCTGATACCGAATCCCGGACCACTCCCTCCGGCACTGTGGGCGACTCGGCACGGAGCTGTCGGGCTAGCAATCGGAGCATACGCATCTGGTGTGTTCTTGATGGTGATTTCACTCGGCGGGGCTGCATTGGTTACAGTAAGTGACTGGGTGTTACCCGAGTTACTAGCTTCTGCAGATTGCGATTGAGTTCCTCCAGCAGAGGAGGTAGTGACGTCGCCAACGCTTGCAGATTGTTGTTGATTGCCTCCATACGCCGCTCCGCCTTGGCCTCCTGTTGCAGTCGAGCTTGAGTCGCCTCCCTCTGCACTCGCCACTCCGCCTCGCGCAGTTGCCGACGAAGACGAGCTTCCTCCTTGCGCATTTCCACCTGTTGCTCGATTGACATTTACAACTCCCACGGTGCTTTGGTTTGTTGCGGTGGCGCTAGAAGCTGCACTGCCGCTACCAATACCGATCCCAACGCCCACACCGACGCCGACACCGCTACCACCAGAACCGCCTTGGCCACCACTACCGCCATTGCCGCCATTGCCACCGTTTCCGCCGTTGCCGCCGTTACCTGTGCAGGGACTATTGGAGTTACCTTTCCCATTGCAGTCCGTGTTACCACCTTCGCCTCCTTTTGTGGCCCCTGCCATCAGCGGGAAGGCCAGCATGATTGCTACTACAAGCTTACTTAGGTTCGTCATTTCCTGCATCCCCGGTCATGACATACTGTTCAAAGTTCTTGGCGATGTTGATAACATCCTGCACAACAGCCGGTTGATCACAACCAGGCAGCGCCAGATAGGCTACTGCGGTAGAGAGACTGGACTGACGGATAATCAGGGCCTGCTTCTCCTTGTCGAACTCGAAACGTTCACGATCGAGCTTGTTCTTCTCGTCCCACGTACTAGACACTTTCTCTCCTTGCGCTTGGCGCGTTTGGGCCGGGGTACGAGCCCTGGCCGGGGCAGCTGCAGCTTCAGCAACATAGTCAACAGCGTCTTTAGCAGCAACGCTGAGCCAGTCAATGAAGCCTTTGTCATTCTTCTTGGTCTCGATGGAGAAGATATCACCCTTCTTCGCACCCTCGAGAGCTGCCCATACTTCCTTCGGAACTGCCCAGTCGAAGAGTTTCTTGCCATCGGTCTTTCCACCGAAGGTGAGATTCTCGAACGTGCAGCTCATTTGCTTGTTGGTACCTTGACCCACTTTCTTGGGTACTTCAGTAACCGTTACGTCAATGATCTTGATGTCCACTAGTTTCTCCATGCGGTCATTTCTTTCTCACTCAGGGTAGGTCCGACCTTAACTTCCCCTGTAAATAGCAGAGGGACTGGTACCCCCCACATTCTCTTGATGTTAGCTGATATGTCCCTAAAGGACTCGATTGCTGTCTTAGCTACTAGGTCAATCTCCTTCCGGCTCGGGCAGTCGTAAACGATACTGTCGTGAACCGTGTTCACAGACAAAGATATCGAATTCTCTTTTCTGAGGCGGTTCCTCAGAGTGACTCTTCCTAGCAACACGATATCCGCCCCAGTACCTTGAACTGGCCAGTTCGTTAAGTCTGTCCACGGTATGCGTCCATCCGGGCGAAGTGGAACAGACCACGAGTTCCCCAGTGGTGACACAATCGGCTTCTTCTGCGCGATTAGCTGTGCCCACCGAGTATGGCATTGATCAATCCCCCTGTACTTTTTGAAGAACTTTGCATTTAGGTCATCCCAATACTCGGGCTCCTTTGAAACATGGAAGAAGTCCGGATCCCTCGCAAACGCCCAACCTGAACCACGGTAAATGGTCCTGAATAGGAAACGTTTGGCAATGAGGCGCTCTGGTAGTTCGAGGACTCGTCGATTCTTTTCGTGAATGTCCTTTTCTGGATCATCCGGGTTGGCATCTCTGTCATTGATCTCCTCTATGGCGATCGGATCGTTGGCTAGGTACGCTAGAACTCGCCATTCTAGCTGTGCTGCATCAATCTGAACAAACATCTCATTTCCGATAGTTCCGCAGTACTGCCGGTACTTCCTTCTGCCCAAGAGAGTTTACCCTGTGGGTCGCCCAATCGACAAACTCGGCATGGACCTCCGGGTACAGGATCTGAAGATCAAGAATGAATCCTCGTACCCCTTCCTCTTTGATATAGTCCCTTACGTCAGCTAGGATGTGGGCCTGCTCTTGCTCTTTGTTGCGGTTAGTGCTCATAGCGACTCCGGAAAATCGACTTCACGTTGCTAGCGATGTTCTGTAGATTCGGATCACTGCTGGACAGCCTTGTTGTAACAGTGACACACTGATTGAACTGACCGTGGATAATGTCGTTCTCATAGTGCCGCTCCTCGTACTTCTCGAGTAAGCCTCGTAGATAAGTGCTGTTCAGTTTCTGTAGTTCCTTGATCCGCAGGATTCCTTGGATCAATTCCCCACCGCCCTTGAGTTGCACCAGGAACTCTTCGCTCACCGACCATTGTCCTTCCTTCGCTAGCTCAGACCCTTTGACGGGTTTGTACATGCGAGGGAGCCGATGTTCTCTAACCTGGTTAGCAAACTTGGGTTCTCCCGTCTTCTTTCCGCTCTTGAATAAGGCACCAGTCGGAACCTTAACCACTTCTTCGATAGTACCCCCGTAAAGTAGAGCAGAAAGATGAGGGTTGCTACCCCAGTTGAAATTGGGAACGTTATGAAATCGAAACAGAGACTGGCGGATCTTATCCACCTCCTGCTCTGCTTCAGTAGCTCGTTGCTCGATTTGTGGCCTATCAATCTTCAGCCCATTCCACTCCATCTCCTGTAGACCAACCAAGTCTTGCATCCTGAGACTTAGCAGTTTCCGCTGACTCTCTAGAATGTGCGTCTTGTAGAACTCATACAACCTGTAGGTCAACTCCGCGTCTTTTGCCGCATACTCAGCTAGGACTGCTCTGGGTACCTCGTGGGTGTTGATTCCTTTCTTCCAGTACTGTTCGGCGACAACATCGAGCTTATCTTCTCCGAGATGTCTAAGGGCACATCCAGAGAGAGAAGGATACGGTTGAACTTGTCCCCCGTGGATATACTCTGCAAGTTGACAATCGTACACTCGTCGTTCACCAATGTCGTAACCCAGCTTCTGAAGCCAGTGGAGATCATACTTGAGATTAAAGCCGACGATGAGTTCAGCTTCTTCAAATATTCTCCCAAAGTCTGCGCGGGTCTCAGGCCAGAAAACTCTCGTTTGTATAGGAGCGCCGGCTCTTTCTCGACAAGCGGTGGAAATGCAGACGTTGAAGTTTCTTGTGTCAAAGGGATTCCCCTTGTTCCAGGTTGTGTTCTCGGTGTCTACAGCGAGAATCATCAGTTCACCTTAGGTTTGTCTCCCTGATAGAAGGGATTCTCTTTCAGGATCTTGAATGCCTGTTCGACATTCGCTTCTATCTCGGGATCCTCTTCCGTCTTCCAGACCTCAGCCATGATATCCAAGGTCTCTCGGATATAGTCAACAGCCATCGTAAAGTTGTTCAATCAATGTCCTCGTAACGGCCAATCTCGGGTTTGATTAGCACCATGAACTGACCATGTCTTGCACCTGGGTCAGTGTCGATATCGCCTGTGAGTTTGTTTTTGCAGATGTTCAGGAAGCGAGTGTACTCGAAGCCTTGGTCATATGTCTTACCAATGCCAAGGATCCAATCTGCTTCTGCCTGCTTCGCTGTCTTAGCCTCGGCAACGTGGATCATTTGCAAGTAGCGTACCCCTTCGGCAGTCCCATCAGCTTGGCAGACTCCGATAACAGGGCAGTAAGCCTTGGACAGCTCCCTACCCCATTGGTAGCACGCTCCGAGTTCCAGATCCCGGCGATCTGCTTTCCACCCTTGGATCTTGTCGATCTGGTCAAAGATCAACAAGGAGGGTTTCTCTTTCTCGACAAGCGACTCTACGGTATGACGGCTGATACCAGCACTGTCATACAGAAGAATCTTGTCTCGTACCTTCTTCTTGTATGCCTCCCTTGCTCGTTCTGGATGCTTCAGGATCTGATCCTTGGTAGCACCTAGCGCAGATAGATAGTTTCGGAACTTGACATCCTCCCCGGCCTCCTCATTGTTGACCCAGAGGATAGGCCCGGCGTCATCGGCCAGTTGCTCAGCCATATGGGTAGCCTCAGAGGATAGGAACGTCGTCTTGCCAGTTTCAGGGCGTGCGAAGACGAAACCGAAATCACCCTTCCTGAGTGAGCCAAGCGCCCGATTGAGGCAGTTGAGTCTCCATCGCAGACCTGGCTGTTTGATGTGAGTCTCGATGATGGATTCGAGATCGTCAGTGACATACTGCGGATCCTCAATTTGGTTTACTAGTAGTAAACGATCTGCGATCTCCTTGACAGCTTCGATCGACTTCTTGCCAAGGGATGCTTCGTATGCAGCGAGGGACAAGTCCTTGCAGACCTGTTCGTGCTTGAATCGCTCTAGCAGCTGTCTTGCTGACGCTCCAGCATCCACGTTGGACATGGTGTTGAAGACAGTGCGCAGGTACTCCTTGTGCTTATCTGCTACCCCCCGAGCAAAGGTGACAGCAGCGATATCTTCGAGAGTGGGATCCTTCTCTTCGTACTTGAACCAGCGATCGATCGAGTGCAGTACAGGCCGTACCTCCGGAGAGAACTCCTCCTCCTTCAGGTACTGTCGATAGTCAGAGTAGACCCCACGATCAAGCAACAGCTTGAGCAGTGGTAGCTCGTACAAAGTTCCTCCTATGCCTAACTCCGTAGAACCTACGAAGCTTGTTAATAAGGGCGGGCCTTGAAGCCCGCCTTCTTTTTATCTACATAGCAGTTATATTGTACCATGAAATTCGGTTTTTGTCAATCTGCTATGTTGTATCGAAGCAACACTAGTCGTAGGTGTCTGATTTAACAGGCGATGCTTCGTCCCAGACTAGCTGCCCCTCCAAAGACTCAGGGCCGTACTCCATACAGATGTCGCAAAAATCCAACATCAGTTCTCGCTCTTGTTGCGAAAGTACAACACCACATCCCTTGCAGTGTGTCCGAATTACAACAACCTCCCGGAGTTCTACGTCCTCCTTCCCTGTAACCGGATCCCAGTGTTGCCGAATTACAACATCCTGTTGTTTTTCTGCAACATCTTGTTGTGTGTTTACAACACCTTCTTGTTGTTTTTGTGCAACAGTCATTTCTTCTTCTCCTTCAGCGCGGTGTCGATTCGCTCAATGAGCTTGCTTGGCGTATCGGTCGTGTGTCCGTCAAACGTCTGGGACTCAACGACAATCGGACGCGCCTCCTGCAGCAACTCCCGCAGCCTTTCGTTCTCCGCATCGGCCACATCTCCTCGTTCGCTTGCTAGACGAAGCAACTCCCGCAGTCGTCCAGCGTCCACGCATGCGTCAATCGACTCCTTGACGAACTTATCTTTAGCGGCAATCTCCGCATGCAGCCTGTCATTCTGTTCTGTCAGTCGCTTGACTGTCTGTTCCAGTACTTGGTTGTCTCTCAGCAAATCGAAGTAGCCAGGACAGATGTTATCGGCATCCTCTTTATATGTACTCATTTTACCTCCCCGAGTCCTTAGAGCCGAAGCGATTCTCTATGATGCGCTGACGGAACACGTTGAACACCGCCACGACGATCAGGGAAAAGATGGCGAAGATGGCGATGCCCGCTGTGAGTTCCGGGAACCATCGGACCCCGGCGAGAAAAGCTCCGAAAGTCCCGAATGCTCCAAGTGTCTGTAGAGCGGCTAATAGGTTGACGTTCATTTGCATCCCTCCTTGCAGAGCTTCTCTGGTGGGCAGAACGACCCGCGACAGCACTCGATCGTCTTGAAATGCTCGATCTGCGCCACAGCCGCAAGCCAGAAGCACACGATCACGAGCAGAATGACTACCACCCGCTTCGCAATGGCGATGTTCATAGTACCTTCCCCCAGAGTTCGATCATCTCGTCCGATCTGCTCGATAAGAATTGGTCCAGTTTTCGCCAGTTGTGTTGCGTCAGAATCCTTTTTTGCGGTGCGTTGGTACTTACAACTGTACAGAGTACATAGTCGTAGGCTGCGTCCTTCGCATAGTTCAGGCGTCTCTGGTGCATTGTCTTGCCGAATCCCCTACCTCGGAATGCAGGCTTGAGGAAGCTGGCATGGGATACTGCAACCTGTGCACAGCCAGGCAAACTGGTCAATTCTCCAGCACCTGCTGTTTCGCCTTCGAGGATGAATGGTAGTCTAATCGTCATAGTACCTCCTGTATCTCTTCGTCAGTTTGTGACTTTGGATCCTTATCCGTGCTTACGACACGAACGGACTTGAACTTGCTGATTCGATTGGCGAACCCCAAAGCCTCCTTGTATTTGTCTCGATCCAGCCAGATGATTACCTCCTTGATCCAAGGCATGTTGGCTATCTGCAGCATGGTATCGATACTGATGATACTGCCAAACAAGGGCATCGTTTCACAGAAACGACTAACCTTGATCGCAGACACAGGATCTTCGACCAGTACTAGTTTGCCGGTCTTCCTCCACTTACTTAGGATGAAGAATGGCTTTTCTCCGTGGCAGAAGGTCTTAGGAAAGGCAAAGGAAAATCGCCCATCCTCCAGTCGAGTTACCGACCTTGCTTCCCAGAAGGTGTGCTTCTTGCCAAACGCATCCTCGGATTCGTGAATGAAGAGATGCCTCCTCAGTAACGGGCTGTACGTGAACCACTGATCTATCTCAGCATCAGTAATGTACTGCTGTAACCATTCGCGGTTTACATCCGGAAGTTCATTGCAAGCATCCATAGGAGGTTTTACTTCTTCCTTGTCTGGTTGTTGCTCGGGAGTGTACTTGAAGTGGGATGGTGGCTCGTAGTGACGACACCCGAAACAGAACCCACTACCGTCGTCGTACCTCCCGAGATTGTCCCTAGACCCACATTTGGGGCAGGGTTCATGGCCGACGCATACACCCATTAGTCGTATACCTCCTGTGGATCCGCATCCTTACACGAATACCACAACAGATCAGCGAAGATAGCCACAAGGTCTCTCTGATCCTTTGGTTGACGAAGGCGGACCTTGATATCCTTCTTCTTGAGAACCCTGTTTACTGCTCTAGTAAACGAAACAGCATTCATGAGGGCTTTATCTCGATCCGTAATAGCTTCCTGCAATATCCGGATATCGTTTTGCTGCCTCCAGACTTGTCTCTGTAGGTTAGTGCTACGCTTTTTGTACACCTCTACCAAATAAGCGTCCCCTTTACCTTTAGGTACTTCTACTTCATCCTCTCTTAGCGGATCCGGAATGAAATACCGTTGTTGGGCGACGCCAGCAAGGAGCTGACCTAAGCCAGGATCCCCTGCGGCCGGAATCGCCTCCCGTACAGGGTTCACAGGAACATCTCGCTGATTTGCAAGTTCCTCGAACAGCGCATCCGCGTCGAAAGGTTGTATCGGCTCACGCCGCACCTCTACTCTTGGCCGCTGTGGCATGGGGGCAGGCCTTCGTTGCACCCCAAGGATCTCTTCGCGCAATCGTTGCCAATCAACGTTTGGATTTGGGTTATCGGGCATAGGCATTCGCTAGCTCCTTCAAAACGACAGCATACTCCTTTGCCTGTGAGTTGTCAACACCAGGCGCGGTGTTAACCTCGAGGACCAGTAGTTTACCGTCCTTCTTGCTCCGGATGATATCAACAGCACCAAAGTCGAGGCCGACAGCCTGCACTGCTTTGACAGCCAGTTCACGGATACCCTTCGGCTCCTCGATATCGTTCTTGCAGAACACGTAGCCGTTCCACCACGAGCGAATGTACTGGTCCTTCACTTCCACACCAGCACGCCTCTTCTTCTGCTGGACAAGGAAGGACTTTTCCTTAGTCGCATGGACGCGGTACTCTGCATCCTTCTGTACGTATTTGACGTACAGCGGGGCCTTGGGCAGCTCCGCATCACCACCCTTCAAGTTCACTATACCTTTTCCCGAATGGGAAGACAGCAGCTGCCTTGCGAACACCCGATCCCCCTTCTGTAGCCAGAACTTTGCCTCGGCTTTCTCTGGGGTCCACCCGGGTACTGGTACGCCGTGCAAACTTAGTTGCTGGAAAGAGCTCAACTTGTTGCTTGCTATATCGGTTGAGGGATTCAGCATGTTCCGCTTGTACTTCGTAGGCGGCGCGGAGGATCCCCAGTTCACCACCAATGTATGCGCAGCAGGGGCCACAGAGTTCCGAATCATCCTCTTCCAACCCGTAGCGATCGAGATCGCTTTGGCCGATTGGCTGGTTCGATTGTACGGCCAGATCAGTACTTTCATTGGAACCTCGAGAATTGTTGTTGGATGGCTTGCTTGTCGTGATTGTTGAGGCAGGAAGCTGAGTGTCCTTCGACACAGTCTCCGCAGTAGAGCTTGACAAGTGCTCCCTGTCGTACCGCAACAACAGACGCGGGATCACTTTCATCAATGGCTCCTTGGCAGGACCAGCATTGCTGGGTTCTGCACATCTCTGCCCACTCTCCTTTGGGGAAAGTCTCCCCGCCATAGGTAACAACAGGTTTGTCAGCATTGGTTCCTCCATCTTCGACCTTATCCCAAACAATCTCACGATAACGAACAGTGTAGGTTGCTGTCTTGGTTTGGAAATCAAGACCAACAGCGACAACCATACCTACCCCGATATCACCCTTGCGTACAGTTGTGGCTGACTCGGTGTTCCCAGTAACAAAATGAACCTTGTTACCTTTGACGTCATGACCAGTAAAGTGGCACTGACCATTGATCCATGTCATGTTATCCACATGGAACTCGACGTTCTCCCCGATCTCATACTCGCGCTTGATCGAGTCATACGCAGCCTGCCCAACGACTGAACTCGGTGTGTGTGTATACTTGTACCGGTCATGCCCGCCGTGCGAAGAACCACGATTGAAGTTCGTCAATCCAGCTGGGTAAGCTTGGCCGGTCTTCGCATAGAACTTTGGGCGGTTTCCTTCGACCACCTCTCCTTCGACCATCTCCAGGGTCTCGACGTCAAATGTATACAGAGTATTGGCTTTGAACGATTTGATGCCTTGAGCTGTATAGATCTTGTTTCGAGCCGCTAGGTACTCAAGAGCTTCCTTCTCGGACATGATGTAGATCAGGTTGTTCGATTCAAGGTAGTGCAGCTCTCGTTCGTGGTTGCGCAGAATCTGAATCTGCTTCTTCTTGTTGTCGTACAAGATGATTGCCCAAGCTCCAGACAGATCGCCAATAGCCTCCTTCAGACCCTTCTCGGCAATAGCCTTGACCATTCCATGAGAGTCTACCTCGACGTTATGCTCCTTGATATCGAGGCCTGAACGAATGGTCCCATTGTGTACAAGGGTGAACTCGTTCTCCCGGAACGGGTGAGCGTTCTGCTTATTCACCTTGCCCACAGTTGCCCATCTACCATGGCCGATCAACGCTCGTCCTGCGATCCCCTTGATCTTGAACTTCTCATAGGCCTTGTCGAACAGCAGATTGACAGATGGGCCTACTGTCTTGACGACTGGGCTTACCGACCCATCTGCGTCCACTGAGAAGCATCCCGATGAATGCCTCCCACGTAGCTCCGTCAATGTTCCCATCTGGGAGAAGATGTTGAACTCCGGATCGCCCACACCTATCTGGGACTTGTCGATGATTCCGTAGATACCGCACATGTCAGTTCCTTTCCGCGAAGTAAATCTTAGACCAAAGCACACCCTCTTCCATTGAATTCTGCAGCACAGTGGGAGGGAATATCTGTGCGGTTGCACCAAACACATTGGTTAGTAGTGCCTGGTACTCTGAGTTGGTGTTGAGTCCGGTTACTGTTCTTTCTACGGCTTCTGCTCCTTGTTTCTTGACGTAGGAATGTAGCTTAACGATAAGCTGAATCCATCGCCGAAGCGTTATTGGATCAGCTGTTCCAGCCATATGGCGGAACTCCACAGTCCCAAACTTGGCGATACAGCTACCAACGTTCAGAGCACAGTACTTCCCTTCATCCCAACCGAAACGAACATCCTGTGGCATGATGTCAGTCAGCGGATAAGCAAAGCCATTAGCCCGCCTATCTTCCGGAACCAACGAGAAGAACAGGTTCTCGAATACTGCGTAGAGTCCGATCAATGACCGCAGTTGTTCAAAGCTCCATGCCCTAACGTTGATATGGATGTGTACACTGCACCGATGAGACCAACGTGGCCTTTGGTCCTTCATTCCGTTTGCCAATTCACGCAAGGCGTAATCGATGTTCTTCCCAGCCACCGGAGTAGAGATCAGTTCTGCGCCATGATCCTTCAGCGAACCGTCCTTGTCCAGGTTCCAGTAGATACACTTCTGCGGCCACTTTTCTTGCGAGAACCCCTCAACCTCTACTTCGATCCCGATTGGAATCTTGTAGCCCGAGAAGAAGGTCTTCAGTTCTTCGGAGTGATAGAACTTAGCTCCTTTCTCCTCGAGAGCACTCTGTAGAGGTAAGGCGACTGGTCTTTCAACCAAGCCCCTAACCAGTTTGCTAGCCATTAAAGTACCTCCCGCAAGGCATCATACAACTCCTGTTGCACAGTGTTATAGAGAGGGAGATGGAAATCCTTCCCGTTACGGGTACCAACCTTCTTCCACATGTAGTGGATATCGGTTGGTCCTAGGAACAGTCGATTGCTAATGGCCCCCCACTCGGCCAATGCCTGTTCCTTGTCCTTACGTTCGAACACAGGGCGTTGTCCGAACACATCGTGCTTGATCCAGGTATCGTTGGAGATATCACCTGCTCCACGGAAACACTGCCGATCTTTTCTACTGTCGTAGTAATACAGCGTGTGGGTTTGGTGGTTGACTCCAACGTAGAACAGCTTACGATGTTCCCGCACAATACACATATCTCTGGCGATGTAGCCCGAGGGAACATACTTGTATTGTGGTTCCCAGAGTGAGTAGCCATAGTTCTGGGGAGGCTCTACCAGAGCTGATCCTCTAGCATAACCTACCAACGCTGTACCAGTCGCTCCGGTTACAAACACCGTTTGTGCAACACCAGTCTTCACGTTAAGAACCCTGGTCAAGGTGTTGCCAAACTTGCGCATGTATGCCGCTGCATCCCACTCCTTCATTGAGGAACCTCCAGGCCGTACTGCTCGATCACCGACTGTGCACCGACCCTATCCCCGCTGTTGATGATCTCGGGAATGAAGTCCGGCAGGATGATACCCTTCCGCACTTCAGTCAGCATACGATTAACAACACGATACACCCACTCGATACGCTGTTGGGTAGTAGTCCAGAAGTTGGACGCGGTGCGAAACTCCACACCATAGGGCTTCATACGACACGCCCCTGCCTTGCCGTACAACTCTCGTCGGCGATCGTCCAGATCCACCATCATACCGGGCAGCGTGATGTACATATCCGCAGCACGGACAACAGTGAACATATCTTCCGGTTTGAAGTACTCGAAACCGAAATGCAGATGCCCGCCAGCCGAGCGAAGGAACGGGTTAGCCGCAGCAGGCCGAGGATTCCACTCCTTCGTATACGCATTGAGATCAGGATCACAACCCATGATCCATGCCCGATCATCCTGCAGTTCCGATTGAGGGAACACCACACTCGGCACGATGTGGACAGCAAGGCCCATCTGTCCAGCCGCATCTTCGATCAGATCACGCGCCGTGACGTTGCGATCAACCCACTCGTGCATACTTTGGGCAGGAGTGATGCCGTACTCGACGGCGCAGTTGTCCACTTGCACCGAGACCTCATTGGTCAGGGGCACGGGTTGGTCTTTCGTTCCATTGAACTTGTCAATTGCGGACACCGGCTCATTGGTGTACACAGAACGAAGGAACCATTCGGGATCACACCCGATCAGAAACTTAGGCGAGATTGACATTGAGTTTGTCCTTGATAAGGGAACGAACGTACTGCGAGAAAGGGCTGTCCTTGTCAAGATACTCCGGGTGTCCTTGAACACCAAGCGAGTTAGTATCTTTCCAATAAACTACTTCTGCTTCTGGTTCACTGCATAGGGTTTTACCATCCGCATTTTCCTTTTCAAGGGAAAGAATATCCTTCGCCCAAGCTAGTAATTCACCACCAAAGGGGCGCATCATTTGATGGTGTGTCGAAGTAACTACGAATTCAGTATTACTACTCGTAGTAACCATATGGCTTCGGCCATGGTTCTTGACATTCTGCCATAGCTTGCCACCATTCATTGCACAGAGGAACTGTGCCCCCCTGCATATCCCAAGCATCGGGATTTTCAACTCAAGTGCTCGGAGAAAGATAGGCACTTCGATTGCATCCCTATCCGGATCAGAATAGGATGCGACGTTCTTCTCATGATACAGGGCGGGGTCAATATCAGCACCACCCCAGAAGATGAGTAGATCCATCCGTTCTTCAACGTGCAGTGGATGGAGCACGTGTTTCGCTGCGCCGAAGTACGGATTGAACTCCACTACAGATCCGATTCTCACTAGACTTCTCCTCGTTCGTAGTGCCCGTAGTTCGGATCCCATCCATCATACACCCGATAGACAAGATCAGCTACAGCATTGTGCTCTTTCGCCGCATAGTTGGCGTTGCCTTGACGTAGATCTGCACGAAGGGCATTCAGTGCCTTGCCTAGTCTGTCCTCCTTGAAACGCCCCTTAGCATCACGAGGCATCTTGGCGGCGTGGGCCTTCAGTTTCTCACGGATGGCTCGCTTCTTTTTCAGATGCTGCTCATACCGATCAAGATCCCTGTGGAGCATATCAACTTCGTTCGGCACCTTCGCAGGGGGCTTAGCTACAGGCTTGGGTTCATCTGGGATAATGGGCAGATGGAAATGTTCACCGACCGCATACTCCCGAGGCGCATCCAACTGGCCTACAGTTTGCCCTCGTTGCCAGTACGAACCAGCACCTGAAGCACACCCCTTCATCTCCGCCATGCACTTGACCGCATCGAGGCGACGAAGCTTCTCGATAGGCACACCGATAGGCACACCATCTGCAGGAGGTAGCTTGGCACGAAGGATATCCGTGATATACGCAAGCCCGTGTCCGTAGCTGTTATAGAACCAGCCACCATCATTGCGATAGTTTTCAGGGCTGCCGCTGCCACCAGCACGCCAAGCCATACCAACGATCGTAGCCATCGGATCGATCTTGTTCTCCATCATGTACTTAAAACAAAACGGGTACGTTTTGTAGTACTCAAGAGGCTGTCGCAGCAGCGTGACGGCAAACACAAGTTGGCCGTAAGACCACTCCGGAGTCTGCCAATACCCGTTCGGCAGTACCGTGATCTGGAGGATCCTCTCAAGATGATCACGCCACTGATGGTAGTCCGCCTCCTCGGTAGAGCGAGGATTCTTCCGGTTAGCGAACCACTTGTGCTCCACACCAAACACAAATGATTGTGGGGCTGCTCGATCATACGGGGATCCCGTTCTCGCATAACTAAATACCCCTGCGGAACAGGCAGTGGATTTACCATCCGCAGTAAGTAGATTGATGATCGGATTACCCATGTTTGCCTCCAGTCACCACACTGTACACCTGACCGTACTGCTTGTCGGACATGGCAGCACCGGCTACCATTTTCGGATAGCCAGACTGCGTATTGAAACGAGTCCAACCATCCCATCCTTTCCCACAGAACACATCCACTCCGCCGGTAATCGGAAGGATTACAACATCACCGGTATGGTTGAAGCGGACCTTGTGCTTGCGTGTCATTCTTGTTCTCCGTCGAGTTGTTCTAGCATTGAAACGTACTTCGCAATACCAAGTACAAACAGCTCTGCGTACCCTCCTTCGTTTTCGTGGAGACTCAGGGCTAGCTCAACCTCTTGCCGTGTTCCACATTCCAGCAAGACTGGCTCATCGTCCCCCGGCACACACCCCATGAGCCAAAACTCAGGGGCATTGCGCGGGGGATCGAAGATCTGCCTGTCAACGCGGACTGCCATTCACATCACCGTTGCGCAGGCCAAGCATACGAGCGTAGTACTTGAACGGGTCAGCGGCACGGGGCGCGATGTTACCGACCTTGCTCGCCTGCTCCTGCAAGAACCGATCGCACACCATGCGACTGATGTTGGCCCCAACTCGCGCTTGGTTCTTGAGTTGTTCGATCCGCTTGAACGTTGGTATGTTGTATGCCATGTTAGATCTCCGTCTCTGAGTTAGGCTCTTGTTTGATGACAGCCAGCTCTGCCTCAATCGGCAATACCAGATCATTATGAGGACACGACAAGATCAGGCCGTCTGAAAGACGAACGATTGAGCGCGTTTTCCCGTCTCTCTTCAGCAACGCCGCATCACCGGCTGAGAGGGAACACTTCATCCAGTGTTCAGTTGGACACTTCACGGTGTTAGTCGTCTGATTGACCAACAGGAACACAGAACCGTAGCTCAAGGTAGACAGCCGCTTGTACAGGCTCGGTCCGTCCCGAGTGATGTATGTTGTATTCATTACCACGCCTCCTTGAGATTGAAACAAAACGCAGTGACATCGTTGCCACTGTTTGGGTTACGCTCCGTACCCAACTCCTGACTAGCAGGTAGCCGACGAAGCAGCGACAGGACTTGACGATAATGGAGATCCCTCTGGGTTGGTAGTCCCGGAGACTGCGGAATAAAAAAGAAACAGAAGGTCTTGTTCGCACGAATCGCGGCGATGATACTCTTCTCGACACGCTTCGGCCAAGACTGGCAGTTTTGGAACGCCAACGTACCTTCCACCGCAGCACAGCAAGCGAGGTACCTAATTGTGCCGTAGTCGTTGTTGAACTTGGCCCTGTATTTCGCAGGCAACTTTTCATACGCTTTATAGTAGTTCATTTACTAGCTCCAGTAAAAAAAGCCGGGGACCCGCCTGCCCCGGGCACTGTCGCAGACGAGAGCTGCGATACCATCAGGTTAAATGGTAACGGGTCTTAACCTTGCGCGGTTACGTCTCCGGCGTCCTGCCTCCAGACCGTGTTTGTTCCAATGGACTCACCACTTCAGAGTCAGAACAAGTAACTCGCCATGGCCTCTTGTCCATTGCCTATCATAAGGGGATGCAACGGCTCCTGCTATCTGCTGGCTGCATCAGCATACCACAAAGTCTAGCAAGTAATCAAGAGAACTTGATAAGAGCCTATCCTTGTGGGAGAGCAATAGCCCAGTGTTCAGCACTAGGAACTGTAGAAGCAGTTAGAAGTCCCAAACATCGAGACGACTAGGGGCGGCCTTGTACCCCTCGCAGGTGTTGGCGGGCACTTGTTCACCGACCTTGCTCAAACCTTTTGGCGGGTCAGCCTTAATGCCCAATCGAACAAATGCTTCGGCGATATGCTGAGGGTTGAACGCTCTCCCCTCGAACCACTCTTTGAGAGCCTTCGCCTGATGAGAATGTAACGTGGTGAAGTCTTGGGTTTGACAGTAGCACATGATACCTCTCCGTTGAGTTGTTGCCAAGCGTTGTATTCCGAAAGTCGCGGCATAGTTTTACTCCGCTTAGTAACCCCAACGCGGGTTAATCGGGATCAGCGAGAACTCATGCCAGTCGAAGCCACAGTTCTTCGCCGCGTGTTCGAAGTCCTCATGCGTGAGGACAGGCCTGCCGTGACGATCCTTGCCGGTAGGTACAGCGAGGACTTGGATGCCGTTGTCGATCAGGCACTTGTGTGCTGATTCAGCATCATCGAACTTCATCTCGTACACTTGCTGCTCCCCTTTCTTGCGGAAGCGCAGGATAGAGCGGAAGCCTTGCTGCTTGAAAGGTGCGGTCAGTCTCATTTACTATCTCCAGTAAACTACGGGTTGAGGATATCAAACTCAACCGACAGAGTGCCAACCACATCCGAGTGGTTGATCTGTGCGTTGGCTTGCCGGAAGGCGGTGATTTGCTTTTCCGCCCAAGACTCGATAAGGGCCAGTGGAGTGGAGTCCTTGAACGTCTCCCGCAACGTGAACAGTGTCATCTTACGGACGCGGGCCTTGTTTTGCCCATCGCCGAAGAACACCCACATCCAGATCACCAACTTAGCTCCAACGAAGCGCGACATTTACTATCTCCAGTAAAAGGGCTAACGCCCGCTTTGTTCACCGACCCTCGAAAAAAAGAGGGCTGGCCGAAGCCAACCCCCTCACCAGCCGACGATCACTCGGCCGCGTTGATGATGCTCAGCGCTTTGGTCAGGTACGCTTTCGCCTTGACTTTGCCCATACGCTTGAGCAGACTCGCCGCGAAACCTGCCGCCGATTCAGCCAGATCCTCACGCGCCTTGACCGCGAATTCGGACGCGGCTTTCTTAGCGGCGCGCGCTTTCAGCTTCTCGACTTGCGCAGGCGAGTGCCCGAGCGTCAGAGCGGCATCCGCGATCTTATCCTCGGCACGCGAGACCGCCTTGGCCAGCTTCGCCGCTTCCCGCTCCGCGACAGGCTTGATCGCTTCGCCGGTGCGCCAATTGATCGGCGCATCGCCTTGCGTCAGACGCGATCGCGCCTCGGCTACCAACGATTCATTGTTGGTATAACTTGCGACTTCCGCCGCCGTCATGCGACCCCGGTAGACTGCGCCGAACACTGCCCGAACGTAGGCCGCGAATTTCCGCGCCTCATCCGTTGTCGCGCCATCTTGCCATTTGTCGTCGCCGTCTTTCGAGCGCGTACCTTGAATCAGGCCAGCCAGAGCCGAATCGAACTGCTCCAGACCCGCTTCGCCGAGTTGCTCCGCGACTCCGACGCCCGTCATTGCCGTATCCCGGATCAGGACACACTTGGCACCAGCGGCATCCGCCGCGATGTTTCTGTACCGCTCGAAACTCGGTTCGATCGCTTGCGCAGTGATCAGAACCGCGACTTTCACTTCCGCTTTCTTGACAGGCTCCAGCTTGCCTGCCACTACCGCGAGCGTTGCGCTCATTTTACTGCTCCCAGTAAACCCGAGGAACCCGCCTCGCCGGTATCGGTGCTTGTTTCTGCATCCGATGTAGCCATTCTACGCTTCGTTTGCCTGCCCGTCAACCCCCCCCCCCGCCCCGCTTTACTAGACCTAGTAAACTCGGGAAGATCCGCCGCTGACCCACGCGACAGCATCAGCCTAAACTTCAGCTGACAGGCAAATTGTAGCACGGGCAATGCCGGCAGTGGTTGTTGCCACGCAACGTTGTTTCTGCGCCACTTGACAAGGCCTTGGAATTGTGTTAACCGACCTTGTGAGTGAGCACTCACTAACCTACTAAGCGTAGTAAACTCGCAACAAGGGGTTGTTGTAAGAAAGCAACAAATGTCTGGACTACGGGCGAGCGCAAGGTATTGTTGTATTTACGCAACAGCTCGCCCCTAAAAGTATATGCTCGCTTAGAATGATTCTTATTCAGACCCCCCGGGTGGGGGGAAAAGTCCGGGCTTTAGTCCGTGCGAAAGGGTGCTTCGCACAATGCGCACGCTTTTTTGAAACAGGGTCTCCGGTTTAGCGGAGCTAAACTGGCAGTGAAGCTCTGCTTCACCGCATAGACTGTTGTATTTTTACAACAGTTCTTACAGAAGTGTTGTATTTTTACAACAAAGTGTTGTTTTTTTGCAACATGTACCCACGAAGTGTTGTATTTTCGCAACACTTTTGAGTGGGTGATCCCGCAAAAGCGGGATTTAGTCCCGAAACTGTTGCTTTTTTGCAACAGATTTCGAGACATACTTGACAAAATCAAAAAAATATGCTATAATGAAAACAGTAGTAGCAAGTTTACGAAGCTACAGTGTGGGCAAGGCCCACTGTGGATGTAACTGTTACTGTAGCTGAGTAACTTGCGTAGAAAGATCTTCCTCCGATAGGAGGCTGACTTACTGAAAGCACTGTTTTCATCCCGATTGGAGCGGAGGACTATGCTCACTGACGTAGAGAGGTTGAAGGACCGAGAGGCTAAGAAAAGGGTTCCAGGAGGTTGGTTCTCCGACAAACAGAAGCTCGAGGCTGTGCAGATGTGGCTCATCACCGGGTCAATGCCAGCTACCGCTGCTGCCCTGAACATAAACGTTAGCACGATTGAGAAGTGGAGATATACTGACTGGTGGAAGGAACTCTCTGACCAGATCAAGGCTGAGGGGAGGGTTAAGCTCTCCGGTAGGCTGCAGAAGATCGTTGGCCGGACCTTGGACCAGCTGGAGGACAGGATCGAGAATGGTGACTTCATCCTGGATAGCAAGACTGGGCAGATCGTCCGTAAGCCACTGATGGCCAGGGACCTGACCCGAATCACCACAGATTTCATGGCTTCCAGCCAAAAGCTGGAATCCGTAACCAAAGAGGAAGCTACTGTCCAGGCTATCGAAGACCGGTTGAAGCTCATCGCCGAGAACTTTGCTTCCTTCGCCAAGAAGGTCAGGAAAGTGGAGGTGGAGGATTTGACACATGTGGAGCAACTGTCTGTTCTGGGCACTGAGGCAGAGGTTATCGAAGGGGGGACACCTCCTTATCGGGAGGAGCCCGGGGACACTGATCCTCAGGACCTACTGGATGGATCCGGAGAAGAGGATCTGGTACTTCGCCCCGCTGAGACCGAGGAAAGCCCCACTGTCCTACTTCCACAAGTTCCTGTTCAAGGGTAGACCCAGGAGACTGATTTGAGTGATATCGGAACCTATGTAAGGGGTGGGGTGATCATTGATCCCTACTCCCAGATGTATTATGGCACCCCGTATGGGGGCGACTATGGTATTGGGTGGAGGGACCTGGTAGGAAACCCTACTGTCCGGGGTGTAGGTGCTGCTGATCCTGACTGGAAAGCGATAACCGGTCTGACAGGGATGTGGGGGTATTCCTTCTCTGCGTCTACGATGCAGCAGATCTGGTTCACCTTCCACCTTGACCACGACTACGCTCCAGGCACCCCGATCTATCTGCACGTTCACTGGCTGAACGCTGCTGCGGTCCCCAACACCGGTAATGTTCGCTGGGGGCTCCAGTATACCTACGCCAGAGGACACCAGCAGCAGGCATTCCCTGCCGCTACCACTGTCTATGTAACCCAGGCAGCACAATCTACCCGTTACATGCACATGATCGCTGAGGTGGCAGATGCGGACGTAGTCCCATCCACTAACCTGCAGACTGACGGATTGTTGCTTGTCCGTGCCTTCCGGGATGCTGCTAACGCTGGGGATACCTGTACCGATGAGGTGTTCATGCTGACCATGGACTGCCACTACCAATCTGACCGGCACGCTACCAGAAACAAGGCACCGGACTTCAATGCCTACTAGAGGTGCCAGATGCCCAAGATTGCAGAACGGCTGACTCGTCAGCTTCGTGGTAGGGGGGAGAAGGAGCCAAAAGCTCTTGCCTATGCCCTGCTGAACAAGATGGGACATATGAAGAATGGGGAGCTAACTGCCAAGGGAAAGGCCCGGAACGCCATGACCCCTGGAGAAAGAGCCAAGGATCGGCAGGCTAGCTACACTGGCCGGAAACCTTCGGACTTCAAGTACAACCCGAAAACGAACCAAGCCACTGTAAAGCGAGGTAGCCGATAATGCCGTTCATGACCAATGGAAAGAGGGACTACCAGAAGGAAAAGCGGTGGGAGCATGAGCAGAACCCACAACGACTGAAGGATCGGGTAAAGAGAGTCCAGATCCGCAGGGAGGCCATCAAGGAGGGGATAGCCAAGAAGTTCGATGGCAAGCAACTGGACCACAAGACCCCACTATCGAAAGGTGGCAGCAACGCCCTGTCAAATGTTCGCGTTACTTCCCCCTCAAAAAATATGAGCTTCGCTCGCAACAGTGACGGCTCGCTACGCTCGCAGACTTCGAAACGAGAGAGGAAATACAGATGAACGTCATCAATATCAACGGTGTGTTCTACGTCAAAAAAGAGAATGAGAATGGTATCTACCTGGAGAGAGTCAACGCAGACGGAACTCCGTATGTAGAGATCAAACCTCAGTACACTGAGGCTGAGCTGGCTTCTCTGATCTATGCTGGTCCCGCCCCGAATGTTATCGAGGTGGTGAAGAAGCAGAAACGTTGGTATCAGCGACTCTTTCACAGAATCAGTTTGTTCTAACAATGAATCCCTACTGGTATCTTCTACTGAAGAAGTTCTTTGTAGCCAAGATTGTCTGCAAGGTTCTTGTTCCTATCTTCGCTATCTGGGGTAAGTACCCGAAATGGATGCTGACCCCGGACGATCCTGTGAGCCCTTTTGGCTCAGGGACGACTCCAACTGCAAGTACAGAGCCTACTCAGATGGCTATCTACCAGCGATTCGGGAGGTATGTTGGGGATGTCGTTTGGCTCGCATGGCGGAACTCCGGCTATGGCTACAGTTATTCCCAGAAGGAAGACTGGCTGAAGGATCCGGAGATCAAGTATGAGAATTTGACGGTGCAGCGCCTGGAGGATGGTCGTAAGACCACCTACCGTGTGCTGCGCCCTGATGGTACCTGGATGCAAGAGAGACAATATGCCTGGGGTCCGTTCCGCTGGTTGGCGGGATACCGGGTACAACCGATTTATGATGGGGCTCTGGAAAATAGGGCTAGACTGGCCAAAGGGCTTGAACGCGCACCACGGCCAGGTTTTCACCCGAATATGGATGGACGCCCCCTCATATCTTTAAGAACCACAAAAACAATGTGAGGATCCGATGACTGTCCTTTACCCTGACCCAGCTATTCCGCAAGACCACCGAGAAACCACCGGTGAGCGTCTTGTGCGGATCGAGACTCTGATGAACACGGTACTCAATTCGCTGCACGCCCACATCAGAGACGAGGAGAAGGAGTTGAAGGAATTCGCCGATACCCTAAAGGTACACCTCGAGGAGAATGCTCGATTGAATGTAGATGTACGAGAACTCTCCCGAGATATCCGTGAGATGAAGGCAAAACTAGGAGAACTCGAGCGGGAGGTCAGTGCTCTCACTAAATCCAAGACAACGATGATTGCTTGGGCCGCTGGCGTAAGCGCCACTATCTCAGCCTTGTGGATTGTTGGTGGAGATCACGTTCTAAAACTCATTGGAGCTTAAATGCTAACTGCCGACGTAGTTCAAGGCTTCGTCGGTTCTGTTCTCTCAAAGAGGTTTGACCAGGCTAGCAAATCGCCTCCGTTCCATCGGGAACTGTGGGAACTAGCCTGCTCAGACCACCCTAACGTAGCAATAGCCGCCCCTCGTGGGCACGCGAAGAGTACCGCAGGCACGCTGGCTTATGGTCTTGCCGAACTGTTGTTCCGCAACTCCAGGTTCTGTCTGATCGTATCGGACACAGAAGCTCAGGCCTCAATGTTCCTCGGAGCTATGAAGGCAGAGCTGCTGGAGAACAAGGACCTTATCGAGCTGTTTGGTATTCGCAAGAATGAGAAGAATGAGTCAGTCCTGATAAAGGACACCGAGACTGACATCGTCGTAGCTTTTGATGATGGAACCCTGTTCCGGGTCATAGCTAAGGGTGCGGAGCAAAAGCTTCGTGGCCTGATGTGGAATGGTACTCGGCCTGACCTCATCCTTATTGACGATCTTGAGAACGACGAACTGGTGATGAACCGGGATCGGCGTGTCAAGCTGAAGAGGTGGTTCAAGGGCGCACTAGTGCCTGCGAAGTCACCCAAAGGAAAGATACGCTACTGGGGCACGATCCTGCACATGGACTCGGTGCTCGAGGAGCTGATGCCTTCTGAGTTCGACAAGTGGACTAAGAGGGATGGTTTGAAGTACTATAGCACCTACCCGCGTAGAACGCTGTGGAAGAGTGTGAAGTACATGGCCCACAATGAGGACATGACTGAGTTCCTCTGGCCTGACCGGTATGACAAGGATTACTTCGTCCTCCTGCGCGAAAAGTACGCCCAGGATGGAATGCTGGACCTGTACTCCACTGAGTATCTCAACAAGCCAGTTGATGACTCTGTAGCGTACTTCAAGCGGTCTGATCTCGCTGGGTACTCCCTAGAGGAGCGTGTTGCGAGAGAGAATAATCCACCCCGTCTGACGTACTACTGTACGGCTGACTTGGCTATTGCTGAGAACCAACGAGCAGACTTCTCGGTGTTTCTCGTGGCAGGTGTAGATCAGAACAAACTGATCCATATCGTGAACATCATCCGTGATAGGATGGATGCACGCGAGATTGTTGACACGTTGATCGCGTTGCAACGGTCTTATGACCTCCAAGCAGTAGGCATCGAAGAGATGCAAGTGTCCAAGGCAATTGGACCCTTCCTTCGTGAGGAGATGTTAAAAACCGGAACATTCCTCTCAATCATTCCCATGAAGCACTCTGGTAAGGACAAGGTACAACGAGCGCGTAGTATCCAGGCTCGTATGCGGATCAAGGGCGTAAAATTCGATCACTCCGCAGATTGGTACCCAGTTTTCGAAGACGAAATGCTGACCTTCCCTCGTGGGAAACACGACGACCAAGTGGACGCTATAGCGTACCTCGGGCTGATGCTCGATAACATGGTCGAAGCCCAAACACAAGAAGAAGTCGAAGAGGAAGATTACCTTGATGAAATTAGGAAATCCGGGACCTATGCCGATGGGCGGTCCGCAATCACCGGGTATTAGCCCCCCGCAACCGGGAGGTATGCCCGCACCTGGTGGTCCTCCGATGGGCGGTCCTCCGCCGATGCCTCCCCCTCAAGGGATGCAAGCACAACAACCTCAGCCTGGGATGCCTATGCCCCCGGGTGCTGGGATGCCTTTGCCTGGAATGCAACCTCCTGTTATGGAGATGCCGAAGCCGCCGAAGGAACAGCTGCTGAAGAAGATCGAAACTATCAACCTGGCCAAGAAACTCAAGGAAGATGAGCTTCATGCACTAGGTATGAAGTGTAAGGAAGCGTTCGACGCCGACGAAGGATCAAGAGCTCAGTGGCTTAAAGAGACAGATGAGTGGTTGGCCCTAGCTCGTCAGGTCAGGGAGACCAAAAGCTACCCCTGGAAAGACGCTGCGAATGTCAAATACCCGCTGGTGAGCATCGCTTCGCTGCAGTTTGCAGCTCGTGCGTACCCCTCACTGGTGCCGAACGATGGAAACATCGTCAAAATGCGTGTTGTTGGTACAGATAAGACTGGAGATAAGACAAAAAGAGCTACTCGAGTCGCAAAATTCATGTCTTGGCAGCTCACTAACGAGATGCCGAGGTGGGAAGAGGACACTGATCGCCTTCTTGCGATCCTTCCGGTGGTTGGATCCCTCTTCCGGAAGACATATTTCGACAAAACCCGAGGTGTGAACGTCTCAGAGCTGGTCTATCCGGAGAATTTCGTCGTAGATTACTGGACTCGGAGCATGGAAGAGGCCGAAAGGTACTCCGAAATCCTCTATGTGAGCCAAAGGAAGCTAAAAGAGCGACAACGCACCGGGGAATACCTGAAAGTTGAGTTGGGTGATCCGATCACGCAGCAAAATGTCAGTAAAACACAACCGGGGACTGTCGATGAAGTTACTCCATACAAGATTATCGCTCAAGCAACCTGGCTTGACATCGATGAGGATGATGTTGAGGAGCCGTACACAGTGGTTTTCCACTATGATACGGGAAAGGTCCTCCGGATCATGGCCCGGTACACCCCTGACGACATCATCGTTGATGAAGATGGAGAGCTGATTGGATTCAAAGACCGTTGCATCTACACCAAGTACTCGTTCATCCCTAACCCGGATGGTGGATTCTATGATCTTGGATTTGGCCACCTTCTGGGTCCCATTAATGAGAGTGTTAACACCCTAATCAACCAACTGCTTGATGCTGGCACCCTAGCTAACCTTCAGGCGGGCTTTGTTGGTCGTGGTCTCAGGCTCAAGATGGGTGATTCACCGCTCCGCCCGGGCGAGTGGCGTGCTGTTAACGCTGTCGGCGACGACATTCGCAAACAGCTTGTCCCTATCCCTGCGAATCAACCATCGGAGGTGCTGTTCAAGCTTCTAGGAAACCTGGTCCAGTCTGGAGAGAAACTGGCCTCTGTGGCCGAGATCTTCACTGGAAAGATGCCTGGTCAGAACACCCCTGCGACTACTACGATGGCTACCATCGAGCAGGGTATGAAGGTGTTTACGGCTATCTACAAGCGTATCTACCGCTCGATGGAGAAGGAGTTCAAGCTCCTGTTCTATCTGAACGGAGAGTACCTGAATCCGGCTACCTACGTCGCTGTGCTGGACGATACGGTTGATCCGAGTGATTTTGATGTCAAACAGTACGATATCTGCCCTGCTGCTGACCCACAAGCCTCTTCCCAGACGGAACAGCTTATGAAGGCACAGGCGCTGATGGAAATGCTGCCCATCGGTACTTTGGATGCTATTGAGGTCACTAAGCGTATGCTTGTAGCTCAACAGCAACCTGACTGGGAGAAATTGATCCCTGGTCTGGCCCAGACTGGCCAACCTCAGATCCCGCCCAAACAAGATCCGAAGATGCTGGAAATGCAGATGAAGATGCAGGCGGAGGGTGCGAAATCGCAGCTGAAGCAGCAGGAGGGGGCGCAGAAGTTGCAAATGCAGCGCCTCCAAGGTGAGCAGAAGCTCGCTAATGAAAAGGCCACCGCTGACATGAAGATGCAATCTCAAGCAGCTCAGGCCCGTGCTGATGCACAAATCGCTCAACACAAGCAACAGATCTTCATGCGTGAAAGCGCAGGCAAGATGCAGGTTAGCGATGCAATGCACCAGCAGAAACTTAGACAAGCGCAGGAGATGCCAAAATCGACGCAAACTTCTCAAAGACAGACCTCGCAGACTGGAGGCAAAACCCAGTCACCCAAGCGTTCTTCGAAACGATAAAGTCGGGGATACTGTACAGTAAGGATGAACTAGCCGACAAAGTCGGCAATGTAACTGAAGTGCAACTAGCCCGCGTTGCTGGTAGAATTGATGCCTACAACGCCATTCTCGAGATGGAGATGCCCGAAAATGAGGATTGAGCCCGCTGGAAACAAGGTTCTAATCAAACGTGATAAGGTGGAAGACCACGATCCGAAGTACCGAGCGATTAAGAACGCTGGTCTTGTTATCCCCGAATCCGAGGATCATCAACGCCGACAGGCAGGTGTAGACAGGGGTCAAGTACTTGCCCTTGGTATTACTGCCTATGAGGATCCGTACTTCCTCGGCAAGAAATGGTGTCAAGTAGGGGACTTCGTGATCTTTCCGCAGTATTCAGGTAAGGGTGTTTCAGATCCTGAGTCTGGTGAAGAGTTCGTAGTCATCAATGACGCAGACGTAGTTGCTATCCTGAGAGGACAAGAATGACGACTGAAAACAAAGACCCGGTACTACCAGTACCTGGCCAAGAGGTAGTGGAGCCAGAAGTAATTGAGAACCAGGAACAACAGACTCCCGAAGCTGATCCGGTTGAAACTGAAGCGCGTGCTGCTGGATGGGTGCCAAAAGAGGAGTTCTATTCAAATCCTGCGAACACTGGAAAGAAGTGGCGCTCTGCGGAACTTTTCGTCGAACTTACTCCGCTTTATGAGAAAATCGACTCCCTACACAAGCAGAACAAAACGCTGAACCAGGGTCTCAAGGCTTTTGCTGACCACAACAAGAAGATCGAAGTTACTGCATACAACCGAGCAAAAGCGGAGTTGATTGCAGAGAAGAAGAAAGCTGCAGAGGATGGTGACATCGCCAAGGTGGAGGAGATCAGGGACCAGATTGATGCCCTGCCCAAACCCACTGCCCCGGCGGTTGCAGACATCCCACAGGAACCGAATACAGCTTTCCTGGAATGGAAATCAAGGAATCCTTGGTACAACACGAACTCAGACGCGAAGCTCTTTGCTGACACTCTGGGTATCAAGTTGATCCAGGAGGGCAATACCCCCGAGCAGGTGCTCACTCAGGTCCAGGCGAAGGTAAAACAACTCTTCCCGAACCTCTTTGTGAACCCCAATCGAGCAAGTGCCCCCGGAGTAGAATCCGGTGGGAGTAAAGGAAAAACATCTGGTGGCTTCCAGATGTCTAAAGAAGAGACCGCCATTATGAATCGTTTGATTGCTAGTGGCGCTCCCATCACTAGAGATGAGTATATCGCCCAGCTTAAGAGCATGAGAGGAGCCTAACCATGGCACGTAAACCTGCACCAGCAGAAGCGGGAAGTCCCGCAACTCCGAGAGTTCGTCGGCCCCTTGGTCGTTCGAATCGACTGGAAATCATTAACCAGGATCCCAACCGTGTATATCGTTTGGTGAACTTAGACGCTAACCGGATTTATCGCTTTGAGCAAGCCGGGTGGCGTGTTGAGAACATCGATGAGCACGTAGGGAAATCTGAACGAGTTGCTTTACCTACTACTACTGACAATGCGATTATGGTCGGAGGCGGCCACAAGCAGGTCTTGATGTCCATCGAGAAGGAATTCTTCGATGAAGATCAGGCAGCCAAGCGATCGCGTCAAGCAGAGTTGGAGAAGTCACTCAAACCTCGTAACTCTGATGGCATGTATGGCGCTGAACTCAACTCTGTTTTCAAATAGCCCAATACAGCCATCACCCTGTACACAGGAGTAATTGATGGCTAACACTAACAAAGTGAATGGCTTTCGTCCTGTTCGCTACCTGAATGGTGCGTGCTATAACGGTCAGTTCCGGAAGTACATTGTTCCGGCTTCTGATGGTACCGCACTGTTCATTGGCGATCTGGTGAAGCTTAGCTCGGCAGGCTCGGATGAAGGCTATACGGCCGTTGTCCAGGCTGCGGCCACGGATGCCATGATTGGCGTTGTGGTTGGGATGGAGATTGATCCTACCAACCTTAACACCCCGGTATACCGCGCGGCTTCGACGAAGCGTGTAGTTTACGTTGCTGATGACCCGAACCTCGTTTTCGAGGCTCAGGAAGATGGCGACACTGACCCCCTGGAAACCACCGATATCGGTCTGAACGTGTCCCCCATCGTGGGTTCGGGTTCGACTGTGACCGGTGCCTCGGGTATGCAAATTGACTCGACGACTCACAACACGACTGCTACCCTGCCGTTGCGCCTGCTTGGTCTGGCTCAGCGTCCGGATAACGAGAACGTGCTGTCGGCCGGTGGTCAAGCGTACACGCGATGGGAAGTCAAAATCAACAACCACCAACTCGGTAGTCATACCGGCGTTGCTGGCGTCTAATTAGGAGTATAGCACATGACTGGTATCATCAACACCTCCAGCTTTGCTAAGGCACTCCTTCCTGGCGTCAACGCCTGGTATGGTGCTGAGTATGCAAGGTATCCCGAAGAGTATCTGAAGCTCTTCGAGAAGAATAGCTCTTCGCGTAACTTCGAAGAGGACGTTGGACAATCGGGCTTCGGTCTGGCTGTCATCAAGGAAGAGGGCAATGGCATCTCGTATGACAGCGCCCGTCAAGGCTTCACGACTCGCTATCGCCATGTGACGTATGGCCTCGGATTCATCATCACTCGTGAGATGTATGAAGACGGGCTGTATGACACGTATGCGAAGAAGCGTGCCGAGCAGCTGGCTTTCTCGATGCGTCAGACGAAGGAGATCCTGGGTGCCTCGGTTTACAACCTGGCTACGTCTTCGACGCAGCTTGGTGGTGACGGCAAGGCTCTGCTTGCTACGGATCACCCGAACGTTGCTGGCGGCACGTGGAGCAACAAACTCTCGACGGCCTCGGACCTGTCCGAAGCTGCCCTTGAGCAGGCGTGTATTGACATCGCGGATCTGCGCGACGATCGGGGTCTCCTGATCGCTGTGAAGCCCAAGATGCTCATTATCTCTCCTGAGCAGGAGTTTGAGGCTATGCGTATCCTCAAGACCGTTGGCCGGGTTGGTACTGACCTGAATGACATCAATGCGATCAAAGAAGCTGGCAAGTTCCCGGGTGGAGTGGTGGTTAACCACTACCTGACCGATACTGACGCCTGGTTCATCCGCACGGATGTCAAGGATGGTCTGAAGTACTTCTCGCGGCGTGACGACGAGTTCGGCACTGAGAACGACTTCGACACCGAGAACGCCAAGTTCAAATCGACGTTCCGTTGTTCGTTCGGCTGGACGGATCCCCGCGCTATCTTCGGTTCCGAAGGCGCGTAATTGAGGTAGTGGGGGCAGCTGGTTTAGGCCAGCCGGCCCCCTTCTCTAAGGAGTAACAAATGCCTGTGAATCTGTCTTATCCGAAACCGAAGAAGATCTTTTCGAAGTTCGTCTCTCTTGGTGTTGCTGACTCGAGCACCGAGAAGTGCGTGCTCCCGAAAGGTGCGGTTATCGTTGATGTCAACTGCAATCAAACCGCAGATGCTACGACGAATGCTTCTACTTGGCTGCTTGGCTGGTCTGCTGCAACTGGTGGTATT
Organism: uncultured Candidatus Bathyarchaeia archaeon; assembly: GCA_964353625.1. Lineage (GTDB taxonomy): Archaea > Thermoproteota > Bathyarchaeia > 40CM-2-53-6 > 40CM-2-53-6 > CAVPLU01. Next base: position 40,913 of record CAYGWT010000331.1, read on the forward strand.
CTGAACGCTTTTGCGTCGGCCACTACCAAGGTTGGTAGCGTCAAGGCTGGCGTCAAGGCTGGTTCTGGTTGGTATGCGCCGCTTACGGCAGACCAGAAGATCATCTCTACCTGCACTGCAGGTGTTAGCGACACGACTTCGGTTGTTGTAGTGGAAATCCGCTACTGCATTCCGGGTCCTGGCGAAACGCATCTGAGCTAACGATGGGGGGC
>CAYGWT010000332.1:0-4322 GCA_964353625.1 uncultured Candidatus Bathyarchaeia archaeon
CGAATTAGGGCAGGACGTACATGTCGAAGGCGGAAGCCTTATCGACGCGATAAACAAGGGTGTGGCTGATGGGTATCGTGAGGGATATCTTCGTTTCTCGATAGTTGCGGATCCGTTGCGACGGAAGAATACTGGCGATAACACTCCGGCGATGGTCACATTGTGGCTCGTTCCAGGCGACAAGCTGAAGTTGTCATTCCTGGCGAAGGGTGGAGGATGCGAGAACATGAGCGCCTTCAAGATGCTGACTCCTGCGGACGGGGTGAAAGGTGTGAAAGAGTTCGTTGTGAGTACAATCAAGAATGCGGGCGGCAACCCGTGCCCACCAGTCCTCGTTGGGGTTGGTCTCGGAGGAACATTTGACCAATGTTGCATGCTTGCCAAGAAGGCTCTTCTCAGAGAGATTGGTGAGAAGCATCCGGATCCCTTTTACGCACAACTTGAGATGGAGCTGCTGAGCGAGATCAACAAACTTGGAATAGGTCCAATGGGACTAGGCGGAAGGACTACAGCTGTCGCAGTCCATATCGAGAGCCTGCCTTGTCACATTACCAGCCTGCCAGTTGCAGTCAACATGGATTGTCACGCACATAGACAGAAGACAGTGGTCCTGTAAAGAGGAGATTGCGATGTCTGAACCGGTTAGAACAATCAAGTTGAAACCTCCTCTGAACGACTCAGACGTGTCCAGTCTTCAGATCGGCGACAAAGTCCTCATTGATGGCACAATCTACACTGCACGCGACGCAGCGCATAAGCGACTTTTCGAACTCATTGACACAAAGAAAGATCTCCCATTTTCGCTGAAAGGCGAAGTCATATACTATGTGGGACCGACACCGCCGCGTCCGGGAAGACCCACTGGAGCAGCTGGCTCATCTACATCGTATCGAATGGACCCGTACACTCCCAGGCTCGTCGAGCTTGGCCTGAAAGCAACCATAGGCAAAGGTCCAAGAGCCCCTGAAGTAATCGCCGCTATGAAGAAGTTCAAAGCTGTCTATTTAGTAGCAATCGGCGGCACCGGTGCGCTGCTCGGTAGACAAGTCGTGAAGTCTGAATTGATTGCCTTCGAGGATCTTGGGACCGAAGCGATTCGACGCCTAACGGTTCGCGATTTTCCGGCGATAGTAGCGAACGACGTAACTGGAAGAGACATCTTCAAGGAAGCAGTCGCAAAATACGCTACGGAATAGTCCCCGCATCCTAAGATACTGGCCAATACACTAGACCGACAGCATCGGCGTATTCGTAGGCAGCTCTCATCTCCTCGGCAGTTGGTCTCCTCGTGATCTCCGAGTACTTGGAGCGCTCAATCAAAACCCTGTAGTCGGGACGGTACTGCCCCATTATGTTCACGAGAGCCCGCGGACAATGCTCGGACACCCAACGAAGAACGGGCTTGGTGCAACATTCAAAATGTCCCGGCATCACGAGGTGTCGAATGATCATGTCTCCATTCAGTTGTGCGAATTCATGGTTTCTGGCAACAACTTCGAGATACCGCGGGGCCTTGGAAAGTCTGATGGCACACGTATCGTTCCCGTACTTGAAGTCGGGCAACCATATGTCTATGAGATCTGCAAGTATGCGCATTGTCTCCTGGGAGCAGTACATGTTACTATTCCATAGCATAGGTACGTTCAAGTCGAGCTGGTTCATCGCTTCGACTATGGTGTGCAGGTTTGGAGTGGGTTCTCCTCCGACAAAGTTGACATTCAAGACCCCATCCGCGCTGAGACTCCTAATGATAAGTGCTAACTGTCCAGAATCGACAGGTGCCCCACTCAATGGATCTTGGGATATGTCCCAGTTTTGACAGAATGCGCACCTAAATGTGCATGAACTGAAGAATATCGTGCCCGATCCGCCTCGACCGACCAGCGGTGGTTCCTCGCCAAAATGAGGAAACCAAGTGCTTACTCGACTCGTGCTATCGAGTTTGCACGCACCCTTCTTCATGGCAGAGACGCGGTCGACTTTGCATCTCCATTCGCAGAATATGCATCGGCGGATCATTTGTTTGAGCAGTTTCACCTTTAGATCCAGGAAACTGATCTTGGCCATGGGTATTTCCGCAAGGTTGCGTTTCTGTGAGTCCTGTGCATTCAACAGCGTACGGGCCGCCTCACTGAGGCGTTTATGTTCTTTCCATAAGATCTCGTCAGGCGCTTCGTCCAAATCAATGTCACATGCCACCCGTCTGGCAATTCGGTATTTTGCCGGGCGAAGGTTCCTTGAGACCTTCTCATACCAAGAGAGTCTCTCGTGTATCTCATCCTGATCACGCGGATTCAGATGGGCGAGCCGGAACATATTGCACGGTATCGCGTCTGATTATCTGCTATTATAGAGTTGCCTGCCGGAGAGTCAGGTCACCGAGGGCCTCAACTCAAATATATGCGCGAGTGACTTACGGTCATCGACCAATTGCACAAACGTCTCAGTTGACCCGATGCGGAGTTCTTCCAGATGCCCATAGATGTTGAGAAAGCTTGGAGGGAACGTTCGGTTAAGGCCAACCTAGACTTGATCATACTCCGCCTTCTCAAAGCGAAGCCTCGTTGGGGATACGAGATCAACATGGCCATACGAGATAGGTTCAAAGTCTATCTTAGTGCCGGAACATTGTACCCGTTGCTGCACTCGCTTGAGGACAGCGGCAGAATCGAAGGTGTCTGGGAATCCGAGAAAGGACGCGGGAGAAGGATATATCAAATCACGCAAAACGGTCTTGAATTCCTTTCGGCAGGCGAAAGGATGACTGCGGAACTTGTGAAGCTCATCCAAACTATGCAGGACGAACTACGATGATAGTGAACGTTTTTCTTGCAGCACTGCATTCTCGGGGCGAAACTGATATCTAAGGGACGCTTTGACAGGAGGCCCGAAAGTTGCGGGGCCTAGCACACTGAGTCACATTCTCTTCATCATCAGGAAGAATCCGATCGCTCGTGTTGCGATCCTAGTAGGACTGGTCTTCCTAATCACGTATGGTGGAATGGCTGTCGCTAGAGTTGTAATGAAGACAGAATCACCGATAATGGTGGTCCCAAGCACAAGCATGGTGCCCACACTAAACGTAGGAGACATAGTGATAGTCAAAGGCGTGGAACCCAATACGATAACGGTCGGTACAATCATTATCTTCAGAAGCCCAAGCGGTTCGATTGACATCATACATCGAGTAATTGGAATATTCAAGGAGGGGAACACGTTGTACTTTCAAACGAAGGGGGATCACAATTCGGCAGCAGATCCTTGGTCGCCAGGCGTTCCCGAGGCCAACGTGAAAGGAGTCCTAGTCGCGAAGATCCCGTATGTCGGATATGTCACATTAGCGCTTCAGGGCCCCTTGGGAATCATTCTGATAGCATTTCTGGTCTTTCTCATGATTGTCTTCGAGTATTACGATTCAAGGAAGAGCAGCAGGTCGCAGAGCCAACTTTCGAATTCAATTCATGAGTAGGTTATGTCGTGATTGGCCCAAGTTGATGAAGTTACTCGGGGCCTGAAGGGCGTGTTTATATGAGCTTCGCTTTATAAAGACCCTTAAATACCGCTGGAGTCGAGGCCCTCTGCCCAAAGGGAAAGAGTTCATCAACATAGTGAACGTCGTCGCGTCGGCCACACTGAACCAGAGGATAGACCTCAACTCCATTGTCCGGACCTTTCCTGGCGTCGAATACAGACCTGAGCAATTCCCCGGACTCGTATACCGGCTGAAGAAGCCGAAAACTGCGACACGGATCTTCAGCTCAGGGAAGATGGTATGCACTGGAGCGAAGTCCGAGAGGCTAGCAAGGAAGGCAATCACGAAAGTTGTCGACGAACTCAAGAGGGGCGGCATAGTCATCCTTGCAAAGCCGGAAATCCAGATCCAAAACATAGTATCCTCAGCTGGACTGGGAGGCCACATCGACCTAGAAAAAACAACATACTCGCTGAAGAGGACAATGTACGAACCCGAACAATTCCCTGGCCTCATCTACAGAATGGACGACCCCAAAGTCGTGATACTGATCTTTGCGAGCGGAAAACTAGTGTGCACAGGCGCCAAAAAAGAAGCGGAAGTACCCAGAGCCATCGCAAAATTGCAGGCAACGCTCGAAGAGAAGGGGCTCATAACCTACTAGCAATATGCTGGGCTGAGTGGAGTATTCACGGTGACCTGAGCAGCTGTTGACGATAGTCGTGTTACACGTATGCAGGCTTATATGGAGAGATAAACATAGCAATCCAACATACTCAGGGAATGCAGAGAATATATACTCAGTACAGGGAGGTAGACAGTGCACGACACATTGACTGTGTACTGCAGT
>CAYGWT010000333.1:0-1753 GCA_964353625.1 uncultured Candidatus Bathyarchaeia archaeon
ATGTGCGCCGCACCTAGCGTCGTAGTTCATGCGGCCGCTCAAACGAATGTTGATCTCTGCGAGGAGGATCGAGAACTCGCTCGACGAGTCAACGTGGATGGAACGGCAAATGTTGTGGAAGGTTGTCTGAGGACCGGGGCGAAATTGATATTTCTTTCAACCGACTACGTCTTCGACGGGGAAAAGGGAAACTACAAAGAAACAGATCAAACTAACCCCATAGACTTCTACGGCGTCACAAAACTCGAGGCCGAACGCATCGTCGCGAAGCTGCCTACTCGGTTGATAGTCAGAACGAGCGTGCTGTACGGATGGCATCCGAGCAAGCTCAACTTCGCAACATGGATAATGCAAGGGCTGATCGAGCATCAAAGCCTCAGGATCGTGAGGGATCACATCAACTCACCCACTTTTTCTGATAACTTAGCCATGACCATCCGAGCTGCGATCGAACGAGAAGTTACTGGAGTATTGCACGTCGCGGGAAGTGAAAGAATTAGTCGATTCGAGTTTGCTCGCAGATTGGCGATAAAATTCGATTTGGATGAAGCGCTGCTGGTTCCGGTGGAGATGCGGGACCTAGGCTGGGTTGCGAAAAGGCCCAGGGACTCGTCCCTCGATGTTGGAAAGGCTGAAAAGGAGCTGGGGATCGAACTCTTCAGCGTCGACCGCGGTCTGGATGAGATGTTGAGGAGCCGACCATGAAAGGAGTAGTTCTACACGGGGGCGCTGGAACCCGACTCCGGCCGCTCACGCATACTGGCCCGAAACAGCTGATACCGATCGCGAATAAGCCCATGTCACTCTATGCGATCGAAGCCTTGAAGGATGCCGGCATAACCGAGATCTGCATCATTCTTGGCTCGTTGGCTCCTGAGAAAGTTCGGGAGTACTATGGAGATGGCTCAAAGTTCGGAGTGCAAGTGACGTATGTTGACCAAGATGAGCCGAGGGGGATCGCCCATGCGGTAGGATTGACTGAGCGCTTCGTCGAGAATGAGCCGTTCGTTGTCTTCTTGGCCGATAACCTCTTGAAGGGTGGAATCCAAGAAATGGTCGATGGATTTGAGAAGTCCGAAGCAGCCGCCGATGTAGCTTTGTGTCACGTGAAGGATCCGCAGAGTTACGGCATAGCAGACCTGAAGGATGGGAGGATTGTAAGGCTTGTAGAGAAGCCTAAGAACCCAACCAGCGATCTTGCGCTGGTGGGAATCTACTTTTTCAGAAAACAGATCTTTGATGCGATCGCGCGACTGCGGCCTTCATGGAGAAATGAGCTTGAGATCACCGATGCAATACAGACTCTACTCGACGATGGACTTGAGGTCAGGCATCACCTAGTGAAGGGTTGGTGGAAGGACACAGGAAAGCCTGAGGATATCCTAGAAGCAAACCAGCTCGTGCTGTCAGAATTGAGATCCTACAACAAGGGCAGCTTCGAGAAGGACGTCAAATCATCAGGCATAGTCTGTGTTGATGAAGGCACTAGGATTCTATCTGGAACTACGCTCAGAGGTCCACTGATTATTGGAAAGAACTGCCAGATAGGCCCTGACGCGTATATTGGGCCCTACACATCGGTCGGCGACAACACAACCATATGCGAGGCCGAAATTGAGAATACCATCATCGTCGGCGACTGTAAGATAGATTGCAGAAGACGAATAGTTGACAGCCTTATCGGTAGTAATGCCGAGATTACTGATTCCGCAAACAGCATGCCTCGCGGTTCAAGATTCATCATTGGAGAGAA
>CAYGWT010000334.1:0-4473 GCA_964353625.1 uncultured Candidatus Bathyarchaeia archaeon
TCGAGTAGAGGCGGAACCGCTTTCCGAATGCGGTGGCACCGAATCCTAGGATGAGCATCCAAGAGAACACAGTCACAACCGTGAGAATTATGTGCATAGTATTCGTGAACGCACTCACTGGCGCAGCTAGGTCTTCTGGGAAGAATTGCGGCCACACCAAGCTGACCACCCCGTATACGACCAGCGCTCCTCCGACGATGCGCAGGGCGCGCTTCCGACCGGCTGACCGCCAGACGCCCAATCCGAATGCAACCACAAGCACGGTATAGACGGGGCTAAGCACAAGATGGATGGGTCTCGACGGAGCACCGATAGAGCTCAGGCGACTGAATTCTTGAGAGATCCAGCTGTAGCTCTCCCATCGCGTACCTCCAATCACATCCATACCGGCATAAAGCAGTGAAGAGAGAATACCACAGATGAGCAAGACTCTTTTCAACAAGACATTTTCTGAAGAACCCGAACCTGAAACTGTTGCTTTCATTCTACATCACCGCTCCGTAGTCTCGAATAATAAGTTCGCAGTCTCGAGAATTTCGAAACCCGATTCCGAAATCAACTGTGCCGGGTTTCTTTCCGATGCTAAGAGTTGGCTCTCTGGCTCCACCAGGCACTCTGCTTCATGCCCCAGGAGGCCCAAGTGGCTCCCATCACTGCGATGAAGGCCAGAAAAATCACAACAACGACAGCGATATTCTGATACCCGTTGTAACTGCCTGCATAGAAGAACAGCCACAGTATCACGGCAATCACGGAGCCAAAGAAAGCGACGATAGACACCGCCACTCTCCAGCCCATCCCTTCAGGTTCCTTCGGACCGGCGCTCATCATGCTCCCCCATCGGTACTGCTACGACACAAGTTCTATTTAATTGCGAATAGGAACGGCTTTGAGGGTTCTACCGTATTTTAGGGCAACAACTGACGCTGCCAAGCACAAGACCACTCCGTAGGCATTATAGAAGATCACAAAATTCACCGGTGTCATTGTTGTTGAGATCAGGATTCCATAGAATCCTGTTGAGCTGGCATGCATCAACATAGCCAAGAATAGGCTGTCAGTATTGGAGTAAACCCAAACGATCAGCACTCTCAACGCCATAACATGCAGAAAGAACCCGAAGAAATAAGGCAACCAATATGCTCCAAAAGCATTAGAGTTCCCTAGAAAGTCAGCCGCAATATGCCAAACCCCATGAATAATCCCCAAGTAGATACCAGTCCTAAGAGCGCTTGCTTTTCCCTGCATTTTAGGGTAAGCAAACCCAATCCATCCCGTCTCCTCCAAGAAACCTGCTAAAGGTCCCCCGAAAATACCCAAGAGACCGAGCGTGGGTGCCAATTCAGAGGAAACGAAAATGCCTAGCAATAGTGAAATGCAAAGCAAGAGTGCTGGAAAAATTAGGAGTGGAAGATACCAGCGTCCAGCGACTCTGAATCTCGTCATTCTAACAAACAAATGTTCAATTCCCAATTTACCATCTGTAAGGTACGTCATCAACAGTCCAGCTATGAACGGGGCACCTAGCATTACAATAGCCATTAGCCCGACATCGCTGAATTCGATAATCGAACCAGTCACGAATTTTGGTCCAACTAGAACAAAGCTGCCGATCCAAGCGATAGTGAAAACCAAAACAAAATAGATTACCACGGAATGACGTTCAAGGAAATTCTGTTCATTCACTAGCTCTTGCTTCCTTTCACGTCATTTTGCCCACAGAACATCGTTGTTTCTTCTGAGACCTGATTACTGAAGAGCCGTTGGCTCCACATTGAGAACTCTGAAATCACCAATCGCCGGATCGTGAAGGCGCAACTCAACAAGAATCCTCTTCATGCTTTTGTTGCATCATTTCTCCTCCAATCGCTGATAGTGATCAGCTTACGAGCTTTGTGAACGCTCTCACGCGTGGCAGCATGGCGAGTGCAAGGATGACGATTCCCATGAGAGCCATCGTTACCTGAAGGAACCTTGGGAAGCCGTTCGGTGAACCGATGAGCATGACCTCCACCGCGATCCACACTATGAGGATAACTCCTGTAGCCGCTGTTGCGGTCCAGGCCCAGTTCTCCCCCGTCCATTTGTTGACGGCATCTGTCCACCGCCATCTCGGGAGCTTCCAGAGCCCAAATATGGCGAGGATTGGCAAGATACCATAACAGGTGACGAAGAATAGCCCGACAAGGGTGAAGTCTCTAATTGGGGTGGTCACGAGCATGGTCGTATCCACGCCATGCGTTCCTCCTGAAGGGTCTAGAAGAAAGTTGATTCCACTAGCAAATCCCAGGAAAGCCAAGATTACCTCCAGAGCCATTAGAACAATGACCGCATCAGGTCTGGATTTCGGAGGCTTGATGAGCCCAGATATCGCCGATTCTGCTCGCATTATTCTCATAACCTCCAAAGTTGTTGCCCTTTTCAAAGCCCTCTTTTCGTACGCAAGAGGACAGCGGCTAGCACAATGACCCACAGTGCAGCAGCCCACATGAGGTACCAGGTCACTTGGGGCACCCCTGCTATCGCCAAGGGCGTAGAGCTTAACCAGAACGTTACGAGACTCGCGTGCATCAGCATAGCTACGAGCAGGCTCCTAGTACGATCATAGACCCACACCATAAGCACCCTGTAGGGCGGCAGGAAGGAGAAGAGGAGCGCGGGTAGAAAGATGGTCAGAGGGAGCCCACCGGCGGGAGCGGCGCTTCCCAAGTAATTTGAAAGAAAGTGCCATGCTCCCCATAGAATACCCACGAAGAACCCGGCAGCAAGAACACCGTAACGCGACATCAGCCTGGTCACGGCGAACCCTGTCCAGCCTAGCTCCTCGAGGAAGCCGGTAACTAGCCCCGCTACGAGGCTAGTCAGCATGAGCGACGCCATATCGCTAGTAGTGACAAAACCTGGGAGAAACACTGGAGAAGTCATCGAAAGCACCAAGAGCGTTGCCATCACAGAGAGCGGGGCAATCAGAAGCGCTACAGCGTACCAGCGGACACCCACCCGCCACCTTAGCAAGCGCGATCGAAGTTCGCGAAGCCCATCTCTTCCATCGATGAAGCCGGTCAACAGGATGCCTGCCACGCTGGGGCCGGCAACCGTCACCAAATACACTAGAATGAATGGCGTCTCGGTTTGCTCTGCTGTGATTCCGCCAGGACCGGCCACTATAAGGAGGCCGCCCCATGAGATAGCGAGCACCAGAGCGTAATAGGTCGTTATTGGATGTCGCTTGATGAAAGAATAAGTCGAACCTGTCGTTCCCATTCCCTTCACTCTCTCAGCAACCTGATTGTACGTTGCCTAATAGCGGTGCTGTCCGGTGCTTGCACCCATCTTGAACCGTTATTGAAGAACTCGCGATGAGGTTCACTTCGATACTTTGCCTGAAAGCAAGGTGTATGTGAAGAACGCACAGTATTCAGGCAGGTCGAGGATGAAGTCAGGCGAGTTGGGATGGCAAACAGAACAGTGACCAGCTGACAACCACGACCAGTTCGGTAGTCAGTACCTTCTTGGACTTGGACATATCTTTGCGATAACGTGAATCAGGGTGGAAGAGAACGGGGTTCATAGTTGAGTTCCATTCATATCCCGCGGCCACTTTCTTAGCAGAAATTTCGCCGACCAATTGCGTCACGTCACACAAATGATGAACCATGTTAGCTTCACAGACCTTTCTTGACGACAGGAATGTTATGGTTCCCGCTGGCCCGTCATTGCACGTAGGACTGATCCGACTTCTCGAACCTGCAAATTCCACCGCTTGCGGTGCGAATCCCGCCCGGTCCACCATTAGGATAACAGCTTTCCTTGTCAGTTTCTGTTGATTGCATAGGCAACAACGTTAAACGATATCTGAAGTGCAACCATACGGTGATACTTGATCAAGGTCATACCTTGAGAATGTGCAAGAGTGCTCCGTTGATTTTGACTATGATTCAGCAGTCTCTCAAGCAATGTTCTCAAAGAAGCCTCGGCGACTAGGAGAACCCGGCATACGGATCACGCATTATCGCCAACGAGAACACTCTCATTTGCGTCCAAGGAGGCGCGATACGGAAAGATATGCTGTGTTTGCCCCGGAAGCGCTTTCGTGCGACGCAAATTGCGTGGTGGGGTCGGTGGGATTTGAACCCACTCGCCTCCGCTCGTTTCCCGAAGCATCAGTCTCCTTCGATGAGCCACACAGATCATCGGCTACTGGCGAATCACCTCCCCGAATCTCGTCTCGTCTTTCATCTACATCCGGCATACAATAGTTCCCTCAGAATCCAAACATTGCATGTTCAAACCTATAGGGAATGAGAGTTCAGATAGATGGCATAACAGGCCGTGATTGAGGCGGACTGGATAGCCCCGGACCGCATGTTTGGTGGTATGGATTCTATCTTGATAGTGTTGGACTAGAAATGTTGTTTCGAGCGGGGCTAGTCTGGCGATGTTCCTCTGTGATGGTGTTGCGAGTGCTTTCGC
>CAYGWT010000335.1:0-3650 GCA_964353625.1 uncultured Candidatus Bathyarchaeia archaeon
CGAGTGTCCTCGGAATGAAGGTGCAAGGTCGTATCAAGGCTCCTTCGAACAAAGGGGAGTTCGCAAACCTCTTGTCACTCGACGAGAAGCATTGGCTAGAGATCAACTGGTACGCAGATGACAGTCCAGTCGCAGGCCCCTTCAAAGAAGGTGACGAGCTCGATCACTTAGGATTCGAGGTTGATGATTTCGACGGAGCCGTGCAACGACTAAAAGATGCTGGATATCCTCCCATGATAGGGCCAATTGAAGATGGCGAATGGAAAGTCGCATTCTTCAAAGTCATCGACGGAATCTGGCTCGACATCTACCACATAACAAAAGAGAGAACTCCCGCCCATAAGAAGAAGCGAAAGAAATAGCGCATGAAATCCAACCGTCATGCATTCGGATTCTCTTGTGTGGATCTCATGGTGCGTGGAGTCGAATTTGAACGTGGAATTTTCAAGATGTTTCAAGGATATGAATCAATTCTATTGGTTTTTCAATAATCACTTTGCACGCTTTTCGGACCCTCTCATTAGCGGGATTGTAGCCTACTCCGAAATTGTTCTTGAGCATGGTGAGATCGTTCATGCCTTCTCCGACTGCTATAATGTCTTGAGAGTCAATTCCAAGAAGTGCTTTGAGGAAGTTTACATGATTATTCTTATTCGCGTGAACGTAAACCTTAACGTCGTGAAGTTTGTTTTCTTTAAAGATCAGGTCGTTCGCAAGAATATAGTCAGCTCCCTGCTCGTCTTCTATTCTCCTAGCCTGAATCCTGAAACCTCCAGTTATTACCGCCGTGATTATTCCTTTTTCTTTTGCAAATCTAAAAACATCCTCGATTCCCTCAGTATAATCTATTTCATCCGCAACTCTTTTGACAACATCTAGCGGAATCCCTTTTAGCAATTTGATTCTTTCAATCAGTCCTACTTTCCACTTTATCCTTCCACTTAACCCATCGCTCGTTATTTTGGCAACCTTTTCTTCCAATCCGACCTCCTTAGCCAAAAGCGGCAGATACTCTGCATTGAAAATCAATGGCTCCATGTCTAGGATCAACAATTTGAACATGGGATCATCTCCATCGAACTAGCTGAGAATAAACCTTAGCTCATTTTTCTCTTCTCCAACAGGCGCTTATCATGTCACAAGATCAGTCAAACAATTCGAAGACTGGGGCAGGGAAGCAACTTAACCATCGTCCGTAGTCGTTCTTGGCAATGTGTGGGTACCTTGATGCTCCAAATAGACTAGGTTCGAAACCGTGTTGCATGATTTGAGGTACCTTGGTGCGCACCACGCTACCCACACACCACAAAATTCCAAAACCACGAACGACGACGATTCAGATCTGGATGCTCGCCCCCACCAAGGGCCATTGGGTATCTGCTCGCCCCAAGAAGAATTGTGTTGATTCTTGCGTTAAGAGTTGAGAACTCTTCTCCAGTCCCTACTGACATCCATCATGTTCCGGATTTGTCGACATCCGTACAAGGAACGTGCTCTGTGACATCAATTCGGGACCGCATCACGAGACAATCTTAATTATCTTGTCTCTACCAGCAAAAGTGGTTTGAGGAACCATGGTTGAATTAGACTTCGGTGGCACAGTAGAAAATGTCATCACAAGAAAAGAGTTCACGATTAAGCAAGCCCAAGAAGTCTTGAAGGGCGAAGTTATCGCCACTCTCGGGTACGGCATCCAGGGTCGAGCTCAAGCCCTGAACATGCGGGACAACGGGATAAAAGTCATTGTTGGACAGGAGAAAGGCATTCACACCTCTTACTATGATTCAGCTGTTGGGGACGGGTGGATTCCAGACGAGACACTGTTTCCAATGGAAGAGGCTGCACGACTGGCAACCATCAAGATGTTTCTGCTCACAGACGCGGGACAAAAAGCGACATGGCCCGTAGTTCGAGAAACTCTGAAGGAAGGCGACGCACTGTATTTCTCACACGGATTCTCCATAGTTTACGGAAAAATAACGAATGTCATCCCGCCGAGAAACGTCGATGTGATCTTGGTCGCCCCAAAGGGCTCCGGCACATCCGTTAGACGAAACTTCCTCGAAGGTAGCGGCATAAACAGCAGCTTCGCCGTTCATCAAGACCACACAGGGAGAGCCTACAACCGAGTAGAGGCCATGGGCATCGCCATAGGCTCAGGCTACCTTTTCCCCACGACTTTCGAACGCGAAGTGTACAGCGATTTGACAGGCGAAAGAGGCGTATTGATGGGCGCCATAGCAGGAATAATGGAAGCCCAATACAACACACTTAGAGAGCACGGACACAGCCCAAGCGAAGCCTTCAACGAAACCGTGGAGGAACTAACCCAAAGCCTCATCAGACTAGTTGATGAGAACGGCATGGACTGGATGTTCAATAACTGCAGCGAAACCGCTCGCATAGGCGCGTTGCGGTGGAGAAAACGCTTCCGTGACAACACCAAACCACTCTTCGACTCACTATACGAACTTGTAGTCGCGGGCGAAGAAACCCGCATAGTCCTTGAGAAAAGCAACGCGCCAGATTACAGAGAAAAACTCGCGGAAGAACTCAAAGCCATGGGTGACTCCGAACTCTGGAGAGCAGGTGCCACAGTCCGATCCTTGCGGCCGCAAAAAGCGGGTTCAAATTCAAGGGCTCGTACCAGCTGACCCGACGACGACAACGAACGCCGCTCCCACTCCCCTTACCAAAGTGACAGTTCAAATCTGGATGCCCGCGCGAAGTGTACCCGCCGCCGCCCGAACTCTCATGTTGGTGGGTGAGTGACGTGATTTCTTCGGCGAGTGGAAAAATATCTTGTAGATTACAGGAATAGAATCACGGCGAAACCGTTACGCCTTGAAGGCGAGCAAGATCACGAAGAACACTACTATTGAAACCCCACGCCTTCCACTGCAAGACATCGCTTTGATTTGGGTGGCTGTTTATGCCTCTTTGAGGCGTTCCACCACAGACCCCCCCTTGGCGGCGGGTTTCGATTTTTTGGAGGGTTTGGGCATGGTTTTCAGCTTGCCTGTTCAACTGGTAGCGAGGCCCTTGGCGGCGTTCTGGAGTACAAGAAGCCGATGCCAAGCCACTACGTGTTGTTCTGCCGGACAGCAAGGTCTCAAGAAATCATAGCTGCATTCTCCTGTGTAAATCACATATTTTCTTGCAAGAAAGACTGGACAACTCTAAGAATATTCTAGTCTGTCAAAAACTACCAAAGAGAATCTAGACAGAAAACCTAGATGACGACATTATTTCAACCATTCCAGTCAATTTCGAATTTACACAGGAAATCAACAAAAAGGGGGGAAAACGATAAAAACCCGAAATTGAACCGTCAGTTTTCGTCGTTGTCATCGTGCACCAAGAAATCTCGACGACGCCATTCATGGCGCGGCCAATCGAGCTCAATCAGGGTAAAGGAACCTGTTGGCTGTTCCGCAAAATCGTATTCATATGGGCTTCCTTCATAAAGTGCACCCTAAGTATCATTCAGGTGCGCCCTCTGGTCAAAGACGAAGCATACATCAACATAGTGAACGTCGTCGCGTCGGCCACACTGAACCAGAAGATAGACCTCACCTCGATTGTCCGGCTTTTTCCTGGCGTCGAATATAGGCCTGAGCAATTCCCCGGACTCGTATACCGACTGAAGA
>CAYGWT010000336.1:0-3763 GCA_964353625.1 uncultured Candidatus Bathyarchaeia archaeon
GCTTAGTCCAGCTTGTCCTTCCCATTGCAGGAATCATCCCGGCTCATGTCCCGTCATAGTGTGGAGCAATGGATGTGAGTGTCTTCTGTCATTGAGAGTTAGTGAGGCAACAGATGATGGAAACAGCGCCGGTGCTTTGTAGCAGATTCCTGACACACAGGACCGGCCCGACAGGCTAGGACCAAAGTAATGGAGTAATGGAGTAATGGGTACAAATGGGTGATTGACGCCCTCCAACACGTGCACCTATATTAATGCCATGCTTTGGCATAGTTGAGTATTCTCATGAGGGGAAGATATGTCTGTCGTTATCAATGACCAGACCTACTATAGGACTGCCGATGTTTGCCGCATGGCAGGAATCAGTAGGAATACCCTGTTCAGGTGGCTGAAGGAAGGGATACTCTCCGGTGTCGAATACCGTGACTGCCGGGGTTGGAGGGTATTCACCGCAGCTCAATTGGAGACCATTAGAGCGAAAACCAACCATGTCACCGCGATAAGTCGGAGGAGCTAGGTAGACGGGTAAATGAAACCAACGGTCAAGCTCATAAACGGAGAGGAAACGCTCAAGATCTTGAGCGAACAGGCTCCAGTCGGAGCATGCATCATGCAGGACGGACGGTTTTGTTATGTCAACCCATTCTTCTCAAACGCCACCGGGTACACGGCAGAGGAATTGGTGGGCAAGGATTCTTTGGAGATTGTTGTTCCCGAAGATAGAGGCGTGGTCAGAGATAATACCATAAAGATGCTGAAGGGAGAGATTGTTTCGCCATATCAATTCAGGGTGATTTGCAAGGACAATGGCATCATTTGGGTTATGGCAACAGTCAAATCCATCCAATATGATGGGAGACAGGCAGTCCTGGGGAACTACATGGAAATCACGGGGCGCAAGCGTATGGAAGAGGCAGCAAGGCAGAGTGAAGAGAGGTACAAGGAACTTGCCAACAGCATCACAGACGTTTTTTTCGCAATGGACGAAAATCTGAGATATACCTATTGGAACAAGGCATCGGAGATTCTGACAGGAATTCTAGCGCAGGATGCGATTGGGAAATCCGTCTGGGAAATCTTTCCGGACAGGCCTTGGCGGAGAAAGGCAGAACAGATGTACCGTGAGGTACTGAAGACGCAGCAACTCCAGACTTTTGTGAACGATTATGACACTGACGGCAGACATTGCGTCTTAGAAATCAATGCTTATCCTTCGCAAACCGGTGTTTCGGTTTTTGTCAAAGATATCAGCGAGCACAAGCGAGCAGAAGACGCGCGGAGAGAAGCTGAGGAGGAAACGCGTGCACTGCTGGAGGAAGCACCTGTCAGCATAATTAATACAGACCTCGAGGGCAATATCATCTATGTCAACGAGAGGTTCGAGTCGGAGTCAGGCTACTCACGGGGAGACATCATCGGGAAGAGTGGCTTTCAGCTGGATTGGTTCCCTGCCAGTACACTGAAGCTTCTGGCAGAAAGGATGCTGGCTAGATTGGGAGGGGGTCCCGCCAAGCATTGGGAGACTCAGTTCAAATGCCGGGATGGACGATTGATCTGGGTTGAACTAGAGGCCAAAATATTAAAAAGGTCCGAGGTTCCGATTGGCTTCGAAATTATCGCCACAAACATCACGGAGCGCAAGCAGGCAGAGGAAGCGCTGAGACGGTCTGAAGAGAGATACCGAACCATGATGGAGGAGATGGAAGAGGGCTATTATGAAGTGGACATAGCGGGCAACTTCACGTTCGTCAACGATGCGATGAGCCGAATTCTTGGGTACTCACGAGACGAATTGATTGGAATGAACTACAGGATTTACACTCCCAAAGAGGACGTCGATCCTATTTTCCAAGCGTATAATCGCGTATATCGAACAGGTGAGTTGCTGAAGTCGTTTCCTATGCCAGAGATCAGGAAAGATGGAACGCGAATACTCGCTGAAGACTCGGTTTTCCCTTTGTGGGATGGGAAAGGAAAGGTTATCGGATTCCGCGGTATTAGCCGCGACGTTACCGAGCGCAAGCGAGCAGAGGAAACACTGAGGCAGTCTGAGGAGAGATACAGAACTATTGTTGAAGAAACAGGTGATGGCTACTTCGAGACTGACCTGGCCGGTAATTTCACTTTTGTGAACGATGCGCAGACTCGTCTGTTAGGCTATTCCAGGGAGGAGATAATTGGGACGAATTTTAGAGCTTTTACGCCTGAGGAGAAGGTGAAGGCAGTTGTTAAAGCCTACAACCACATGTATGAGACTGGTGAGCCATTGAGGGACTTCATTGACGAGGTTATTCGTAAAGACGGAAGCCATGGATTGGCCGAAACTTCGGCTCTCCCGATAAGAAACGATAGAGGTGAAATCATCGGCTTCCGGGGAGTCCGGCGCGACATCACGGCACGCGACCGTATGGAGGAAGCCCTGAGACAATCTGAGGAGAGATATCGAACTATACTGGAGGAGATGGAAGATAGCTATTTCGAGGTTGACCTGGGCGGACACCTGAACTCTGTCAACAATTCAGTGTGCCGCGACCTTGGATACTCCAGGGAAGAGCTGACTGGAAAGAGCTATAAGGCCTTCACGGTTGAAGAAGATATCCAATCAGTGTTTCGAGTTTTCAATGAAGTGTACCGGACAGGCGTGCCAAACAAGGGTTGCCATTGGAGAACTATCCGCACGGACGGCACCCGCAGGTTCGCCGAAACATCAATCTCTCTTCTGAGAGATGGTAAGGGCGAGATTACCGGGTTCCGCGGCGTTGGGCGTGACATCAGCGAGCGAAACCAAGCAGAGGAGAAACTGCGACAAAGCGAGGAGAACTATCGCATGCTTTTTGAAGCCGCTGCCGAGGGGATTCTCATTGCCGACATGGAAACGCGGCAATTCCGGTACGCGAATCCGGCAATATGTCGAATGCTCGGATATGCGGAAGAGGAATTGAGGACGATGGACGTGACTGGCATTCACCCGAAAGAGGATGTGCAGAGAGTCTTGGCCGAGTTCGAAGCCCAAGCACGCGGAGACAAGATTCTTGCGCCTGAATTGCCGTGTCTCAGGAAGGACGGCACAATTATCTATGCGGATATCAGCGCGGTCCCCACCACAATTGATGGCCTGAAGTGCAACGTGGGGTTCTTCCGTGATGTCACCGAGCGCAAGCTGGCACAAGAGAAACTGCGGCAAAGCGAGGAGAATTACAGGGTACTATTCGATAGTTCGGTCGTTGGCACAATTATTCTGGACGCTGAGACTACGACAGCGATGATGGCCAATCGAGCCGCTGCGAGAATATTTGGATTTCGTTCTGCAGAGGAAATTAAGGGCGTAGGCCCGTCGGAATTCATTCATCCCGAGGATGCGCGCGAAGTCCTGGGGCTTGCTAGAAAGGGTCTGGTTGAACAGGATTCGCATCAGACCTACGATCTTCGGGCGATGACCAAAGATGGCCGAGCGATCTGGATTAGTGCGACCGGTGCGCAGATTATGCATGAAGGCAAATTAGCAAGTTTGGTTTCTTTCACAGACATTACCGAGCAGAAGCTACAGAGTGAGAAGCTCATTCAAACTGAACGGCTGGCTTCCCTTGGCGAACTGGCTTCCGGCGCCGCCCATGAACTCAACAATCCGCTCACGAGCATTATCGGGTTCTCGCAGTTGCTTATGGAGAGGGAAGTTCCCGACGATATTCGCGAGGATCTGACGCTTATAAACAAGGAGGCTCAACGGGCTGCCAGCGTGACGAGGAATCTCCTTACATTTGGC
>CAYGWT010000337.1:0-2683 GCA_964353625.1 uncultured Candidatus Bathyarchaeia archaeon
AGACCCACATTTTGAAGTCTTCAAAGATGCTTCGGGGCAATTCAGATTCAGACTGAGAGCTCCCAACGGCGAACCAATAGCATCCAGTGAAGCATACACGACAAAGGAAGCTTGCATGGACGGAGTCAAATCAGTCAAGAAGAATGCTCCAAAAGCAAAAGTAAAGGACATGACAGCTTAGGCTCTCATTCGAGCCTTACAGGTACACCGCGTATCTATCTCGACTTTTTCTTTTATCTTGTCTCACGAGAGACCATGCTGTGAGTCACGAGTCTCCGTCATACAGGAGTCTCGTGGCATGCAGACTGATTGTTGGGCGGATGGGTTGTCTTCAGAACGCTTTCGAGAGCTCGGTGCGTACATTGCCTTGCCGGTCGCGATACGTGATTTGCCAGTTCGGCGCCCAAGCTAGTGCTATCATATCGACCGCGATGTCGCTTCTGTTCGGTCTCACAGGCACTTCATCAAACGCTTTCGTAGCGTCGTCCCAGCGTGCTGTAATAGCCGTTGTCTCCTGCTGTAACTCACTTTGTATCTGATCAATGTCCTTCTGCAACGCTTCTGCGCTCTCCGTAGCTTCTTGGGCACGCATCTCAGCCGCGGCCTTCTGGCGATACTTGCTCATAGTAGTAGAAGCGGAGCGCATTGATCGCCGGCCTAGGAAAAGACCTAGCACTGACTCTCCTGCAGACACCACGACCTCTCGTTTTCTTGCTTCAGCATCTGCATGCTTCATCGCGACTGTTGATTGGGTTCGTCGCAGTCGATCTTGGAGTGTCCGTAGGCGTGTCTCGTAGCGCTGATTGAGACTGTCTACCTCTTCGTCCCGTTTCTCCCGTGCGGCTTGGCTCAGTCGCAGACGGAAATCGCGTTCGCTCTCATTGGGTTGAGAATACGCCTTGAGCGCTGAGCTGTACAGCAGCTTCAGACTGCTATTACGGTAGAGGTGATCGATCAGATCGTCCTTGAGCGTGTTGAATTCTCGTGCCTCGTTGATGGACTCGGGCAATTGCCCAAAGCGAGCATCCGGCTCTGAGCGGTTCAGCAAGTCGCGTGATGTCAGATCTAGCGACTGTGCTTCTTCCCAACGTAAGATTCCGCCTCCGCTGGGCGGCTGCGCGAGCAAAGCGAAATCCTGTGCAGTGTCCACATTCAGGCGCCGGTCAGCAAAGTGGACGCGGCCCATTCCCAAAGTGGCCGGCACGTAGAGGAGGATGCGGTTTTGCACTTCAACTGATCCTCCTGCTTGCTTCTCGATGTCTTGCTGGGCTTCTCCTGAGCCTCTGCGCGTCGGAAGGTAGGCCTGTTGAATCTCAGCCGGGAGGACTGGCGGCGCAGCTAAGGGTTCACGACCAAATGGTGCCGGTCTGGTTGCAGCTTGAGTAGGCGTATCGGACGCCAATCCGACTTTCGTTGTCGGTATGGCGACCACCGTGTCAGGTTGCCGGCTATTCATCAACATATGGATCTGTTCCTTGGTCAGCGGGCCGCGTAGGTGACTCATCGCCCACCGAGACTGAAAAGTGACGGGTGTATCTGCGTGCACGTTATGCAACAAGAAGACGCGGTTGGACAGCGAAGAGATTATGTGGTCTACCGTGTTTCGGCTCATGGCCTTACCAGCTACCGAGGACGCGCTCTCCAATCCCTCCAGCAATCGCATCTTGTCACGCTCGGTTTGCAGTCGACCGATAAACCAGGTGCCAGCGTTCGTGAGCCCCTTGTAGTCCAAATCGACAGGGTTCTGGGTAGTCAATACGACGCCGAGGCCGAAGGCTCTTGCCTGCTTCAGCAACGTGAGCATAGGTTGCTTGCTAGGCGGATTGGCCACGGGCGGGAAGTAGCCGAAGATCTCATCCATGTACAAAAGGGCACGCAGGCTGGTGGTGCCGGGCTGAGCACGCATCCAAGTGATCACCTGATTCAGCAGCATGGTCACGAAGAACATTCTTTCGCGATCGCTCAAGTGTGCGATGTAGAAGACCGAGTGGCGAGTCTTGCCGCTTGGCGTACTGAGAAAGCATGCCATGTCCAGCGGCTGTCCCTTGAGCCAATTCTGGAAAGAGGGTGCGGCGATGATATTGTTCAGGCTTATTGCGAGTTCAAACCGGTCTTTCTGAGGGAAGAAGGTGTCGACAGGGAGGACGCCGAGCTGGCTGATGGGAGGATTCTGGATCGCCAATATGAGTTTCGCGAGATCTAGGTCTTCGCCTTGACGCCAGAAGTATTGAAACAGGTTCGACAACAGTATGTGTTCTCGGGACCGCACTGGATCCGCATCGATGCCAACCAGTCCAAGCAGTGCGCTGACCGTTCCCTGAATTCGTTCAAGAAGATATTCAGAGTCGGTGTCCCAACTTAGGGCTGGTGCTGCGAAAGACTGCAAAATCGACACGGGGATGCCTGCGTCGCTGCCGGGCGTGTAGATCACGAAGTCCGTTGAGTCGCGCAGCATTTTGATTCGGGCTTTATCTTCTCCCCAGTCGGCGAGTCCTTTGGTCCACATCTCTGCTTGTTGGGTGGCGAATTGGTCCTCGGTCAAACCTTTGCGTCGTGCGTCGTCAATGTTGATCCAGGGCTGGAAATCCTGTGCACGCAACTCAGGGAAGGTGAGTAGGAGATTGGTCATGTCACCTTTCGGATCAATTATGATGGCTGGGACGTGGTCAATCGCCGCTTCTTC
>CAYGWT010000338.1:0-5625 GCA_964353625.1 uncultured Candidatus Bathyarchaeia archaeon
AAGAAGTTGACGCCAGCGTCGTGTGCTGCTGACATACACTTGAGCGTGACCTCCTCACCTACTTGTCCGCCGTACGTGACCCAGGAACCGAGAGATAACTCGCTGATCTTGAGACCAGCCTTACCCAACCGACGATAATTCATGATAACATCATGGACCACGTTCCCACTCTTCAGGTAATAAGTCGAGAACGCCCACAAGTGCAAATATCAGAGAGCAAAGACACTACGTTCGTTAAGGCAACGGGGGCAAAAGTGTATACACAGAAAGTACCGCTTGAGCGGATTTCAGGAGTTCAACTGCCTCCCGGTTCTTGAGGTCAAGTGACTATGGAGGCTTTCGGTCACTTTCTGAGTCTTCTCTGGACAGCGTTGCTCTCAAGTTCCGTGATGGCATCGGATGCAATCCAGTGAGCCGCTTTCGAGTTGATCTGCTGGATTTGTTTAGCGGCCTTTATGGCAGCCCTGTTTAGATTCAGGTTTCTTTTTCCGATATTCCTCAGCGCCCAGCTCACTGCCTTCTTCACGAGATTCCTCTCGTCAGTTGCTCCACGCTTTATCACCGGAAACAGCTTCATGAACTTCTGGTCTTCCGCGTGCTTATCATGCCACGCGAGGCAGGCTATCAGCGCGAAGGCAGCCCTCTTGACGAACTCGTCATCTCGTTTAGACCAGTCGATGATCTTCTTCCATACAAGCGGGGTCTTCTCGAAGAGGTTCATGCATACTTGATCACAGACATCCCAAGAGTTGATGTCTTTCACCCAATTCTCCATCTGAGCCTCGGACAGTTTCTCAGGCTCGTCGATCATCGCTGCCATGATTCTTGCTTCGAGTATGCCCGTCTTCCATAGCTCGATTGCCAATATGTGGTCTTTTCCCAATTCTTTCGCTATCTTGCGCAAGTCAGGTATCGCTACGCCCACCCTTTGCTCAACGGCCATCCCGTATCGAGCCATGCCATCCAGCTGGTCGGGTCGAGCCTTCGCCCTTATTCTCTTAAGAGCCGTTTCCAGAGAAGCCATTCTTGCTCTCTCGCCTTTGCCAAGCGTCTCACGCGACACGTTGAACCCAAGAAGGAAGATTAGGCTAACACACAAAAGTTGAGGCCTAGGGATGACGCGAAGGGTTGAAAGACCAAAGCCGAGTCTCCTATTGAATCAGCAATAACCCGAAACGGTTCATTTCTTCTCTATAACCCTTCAGCACATGAATTGGATACCCAACCTTGCGCGCGGTGCTGTAAACATCCACAGAAAAAGCTTCCAGACTCGGGCGAGCAGTGCGCGGCTGTTTGCATTCCCTCTTGTTTCCAGGGCAATCCGCGCACAAATCGCAAGGCGCGGGAGAGAACACAAACGCCTTGGGAAAGTCTGCTAGGAAGACTTCTCTCTCAAAAGCCACCGCCTTCTTCTGCATCTCTCGACCCCATCGAAATCGCAACTTTGGATCATTGAACTTGATCGCGGAATGAAGGAGAAGCCCGAGCTTGTACTCGTCAAAGAACTTACTGCACTCGGCCACGGAGGGAACTTCGGGCGGGCAACATCCCCTTCTCCCAAAGTCCGGACAACCGTATTGGCATTTCATCCTTACCCAATTTGCAGTGACGACATCTTTGGGATTGATCCATTTGAAATCATCATACCCTTGGCTCTTGTCGATTCTTTCGACCTTCCTTGCAGTCGATTTCGTCATTGCACCGTTCACATTGGATTCAGTCTCTTGGATCCTCGAATATGATGTTTGGGGGAATAGACGCTCTCCGTCCACAATACTGGAATGCAACGCGACAGCTCCCAGCAACCGGTAAACGTTCGGGTATCGATCTTGCCCTCACCACTGGATTAGCCGTCGCTGCTGCATTAGGCGTGGCTATCCTTCTGCTCCGACGACTATGAAGAAGAGGGCGATGGTTTTCTAGGTGAACGAGACCTTGGAACAATGGATGGATAGCGGACTTTACACAGAATGCGGAGTTAAGCTGCATCGCGCTGAGACGGGTATCTCAGGTCATATTCGATAGTCTTGGTTTGCTATCTTTTTGGCTCTTTGTACTCGCTTTGGGTCAGAGGATCTGATATCATCTAGGAGCTGCTGGATTCTGAGTTGTTTCGCCAAGTCGTGTGGTTCATGTTGTTTGACATGGAGCAATAATTGTTGAAGCTCGTACTCAACTCGTCTTTGGGGCGGAACCGACATTCTCTCCACAATCAAAGGTTGGCGTTTCGCGATTTATCATTTGGGTTGTGGATTTGGCTACATACTCTGTGAGTAGGGATGGTTCTTGTGGTATGCGCACAAAACTACGGCTCAGGATTGGTTGCGGGAGTAGTGTCCTAGTAACCTTCTTTTTTGCCGCGCGGATTCTACCGCTTTCTTATGGACTGGGCCGTTTGGGATTGAGCTTTCTAGGTGGTCCGATTAGCTTAGTCCAGATGCCATCGGGATCCTTCACGTACGCCAAAGTTTCCGATTCATCTCCAAATGGCTTCGCGGCCGGTTTTGCACCTCGTTTGAGGAGAAGTCTAAACCATTTCTCGGCGTCGTCCACGATGAATCCGATGTGGTCGAGTTCGCTTCCGTTCTTGTATCGCTCATAGAAGCGGCTTCGTTTTGGATACCAATTCAACTCCAATTTCTGACCTGTGGAAGATTCTTTCATCTGTATCCATTTTCCGCCGTGAGCCATCGTGCCACGATGGGTAACCTTCAGTCCGAGTGAACGGTAGAACCTCAGCGACCTACGAAGGTCACGAACCTGTATTCCAGTATAGTATAATCTGGCCTTTTTCTTGGACATGTCTTTTAATCACACGGAAGACAAGGACTGGCCTGTCAATCAATAACTATTTTTCGCGCACCGGTTTTCTCTAGATTGTTGCGACCGACAGACGCTGGTTAGTTGGAGAACGGTCCTCTTCCGTAGCCTTCCGCATCTCTGTTTCCTTGGCCTTCGACTAGAGTCTCCGTACTCATTATTCCAGCTAGTTTGGTTGCTCTCGAAATAGCTTTGAAAAGTTCCTTCACGTCATCATTCTCAAGGAAAGCTACAATGTCGAACCTGCCGAAAACAGCATACGCGTCTGTAACGTGTGCCATACGTTTCAGTTCCTTTGCGAGGTTCACCGCTCTTGGCACTCTGCCTCCGCTCTTGATCAGCATTACAGCTCGAATCATGATTCTGCCTCCGCGGCGACCAGAGTCTCGGTGGTTATAACACCCTGCAAGTTACCGATCTTGGTTCCAAGAGCTGTAAGGGCTTTCAGGCTCTTGACTTCTATTCTCGCAACGATATCAGCGGTGCCGATTACGGGAAATGCAGCCGTGATTCCTGGAAGACCGGCGATCTTGTGAGCGACTCGCTGATGATGCCCCGGACGGACTTTGACTAGAACACATGCTTTCACAGCTGTCATCTCTGCTCAGCTGGCGTATTGGCAGGACTATCTGCGGAGGCGGTTCGGTCAGTTAAGCATTAGGTTCGAAAGCGACCGAAGCTGATGGAGATTACCGCGTTTATGCTCATTGGGAATCCCTGCGGAGGCCTGTGGCCGGTAGTCATTTGACGGCCTTTTCCGCTGCCGCGAGTATTCTTTTGATCTCCGATTCAGAGACACCCAACTGTGAAGATAGCAGCTGTATCGAAACAATCGGATTGTGGCGCTTGATCTCCAAGAGTTTGCCGTTTAGGTAATTGTCATAGGTCAAGGCCTGTCCCCATTTTTCTTCGAAGTTCTGTAGTAGTACTTGGGCAAGTCCTTCCGAACGGATTACGTAGCCTTCTCTTGTCGGTTCGGTTTCGCCGGGGGCGCTTGGCAATCCAAGCACAGTATGTCTCCCGTCAATTATCACGTATCTCATGTCGCTGACTAGTAGGCCAGGGTGGAATCTCAACTCAGCACCGGCCTCTATGTATCTGCTTGCTAGTGCAATCCTGTCTTGAGCCTTTGGAAGCAAATACTGGACAGTGACATTGCGGCTCCTCGCACGATGTATCTGTTCGATAATTCCATCGATTCTGTCCTTCTGCTCAGCAGTCAGCGGGGATGATCCGGTGATCGAGCCCTTGATTGACGCGATCGCATTCTGCATGCCGAATTGGACTGAGTTGAAGTATTCTTGCCTCGAAACCATCTTTGCCGTACTGGTTATCTGCTTCAGTAAGAGTTGCCTTCCATGCGCTTCCCTTCTGGCAAGAATGAGCAGTGAGAGGGTCGCAACCAATAGAACAAGCTCGACAATGAGCAGCACGAGGCTTACATCTATAGTCAAATCGCATTCCTAGCCCAAAGACTCCTTCGCAGATTTATGGATTCCTCAAATAGGCGTGACTTTGAGATCCCGCGTCCAATCTTGGAAGCGACAAGATGTATGCACAATCCTATTGTGCCGACTTCTCCGTTAAGCGGTACATTCTGAGAGGCAAGCCTTGGCTATTCAGTCATCAACACAACTGATCGTACAATTTGGACTATTCTATCTTCTAATCTTAGTCGGATATTTGATCGCCCGATTCTCCGGAAGGGGCGTGACCGTGAATGCGCACCTGACGAGTCTGCTCGTTAAGCTGCTGGTTCCTCTCTTAACGATCTATAGTATTCTAACGGTGCCTCCTCAGGCTCTCTCAGAACTCTCCACAATTCTAATTCTGACAATTCTAGTGCATTTCATGGGTCCCTGCATACTGTATCTGCGATTGAGACGCCGAGTGATCAACAACGCGACGAGGGGAGCGTTCTACACTTGCGTGACTTTCAATAATGCCCTATTCATCCCGCTCCCGCTCGTCATGATGTTCTTTGGAGAAGATGGAGTACCTTTTGTCATTCTGTTCTCAATAACTCAGCTGTTTCTCTTCGCGTCGCTTGGTTCGACGATAGGCTCCACGTTTTCAGAAAAAGGAATCAGCTTAACCCAAATCGCAAAGAGGACGCTCGCTTTTCCTCCGCTTTTCGCGGCCATACTGGCGACTGTTCTGAGTCTCTGGGGGATTTCGCTGCCTACGACATTTGCGTCAGTACTATCCTACACTGGACCCTTAACCACATACCTGTCACTCATCGCGGTCGGCCTTGGAGTTGGAACTGGCTCTTCTTTGATCAAAGACGTTCGATCGACACTTGAGACAATCGCAATTCGCCAAATCATTGTGCCGCTGCTCGCTCTGCCAATCGTATTTTTCTCCGGTCTTTCCGCTCTCGCGTCTCAGGTTCTCTTGATCGAAGCCATGATGCCGCCTGCAGTGTTGAGCGTCGTCTATGCGGGTTGGTTCAGGTTCAACTCAGAGAAAGCAGCAACGATTGTGACTCTTGGAACGCTGCTGCTACTTCCAGAACTTCCTTTTGTGCTTCTTCTATTAAGATAGAACGAAGCATGCTCGTCGTGATTTCAGCTTAGGGAAAGAGCGTTTCGTGTGCGCTTAGAATCTTGAAGCTTTGAAGAGGGTGAGAATGAAGGCTGCCTCTTCTTTCTTTTCAATAGAATTGCGCCTCCTACTGCCACAAGGAAGATAGCGCCAACCACCCCTAGGTATCCTCCTAAGACTTGCCCTCCTTGACTGTACGTTGTCGAGGTCTGTTCAGTCTTTAGAGTGGGTTCTGATGGTGGAGCGGTTGATGAGGTG
>CAYGWT010000339.1:0-2950 GCA_964353625.1 uncultured Candidatus Bathyarchaeia archaeon
CCCTCTTTGAGGCATTCAGAGTAGACCTCTTGTGACGCAGGCGTAACGATCAATCTCGTGTGGTCGTTCACCCTTTTCCCGTCAAGGATCCTGGCCGCGATTCGGAGATCCTCAGTCCTGCCATTCGTGCAAGACCCTAAGAATGCCTGATCGATTCGTGTTTCTGGCATTTGCTCAATTGGAACAGCATTGTCAGGAGAGTGGGGGCGTGCGACCTGTGGTGAAAGCGTTGATGCATCTATGTGGATTGTTCGCTCGTATTCGGAATTCTCATCGCTTCTTATGCTATGGAATGGGCGTGAGGTTCTGGCGGTCAAGTATTCCGCAGTTTTCGTGTCGGGCGCGATTATCCCGGCTTTGGCTCCTGCTTCGATGCACATGTTGCAAATGGTCATTCTCCCCGCGATGCTCATGTCTTCAATTGTTTGGCCTGTGAATTCCATTCCTCGGTAGTTTGCTCCTGAGACGCCGAGCTTTCCGAGTGTGTGGAGGATGAGGTCTTTGCTCATCACAAGCGGTGCGAGGCTACCGGTTACTTCGATCTTGATCGTTCTTGGAACCTTGAACCAGAGACGCCCAGTAGCAAAAACTGCAGCCATCTCAGTTGAGCCAATTCCTGTTGAGAACGCGCCCAAAGCTCCGTAGGTGCACGTGTGCGAGTCCGCTCCAACGATGACTTCGCCTGGATGCACGTGTCCTTTCTCCGGCATCACTTGATGACAGATGCCGCCTCGTCCGATGTCATAGAAGTTCTGGATATCCTGGTCATTCACAAAATCGCGCATGATCTTTTGTAGGCTTGCGGCTTGCTCTGTAGGCGGTGGGAGGTAATGATCGAAGATCACGACGACTCTACTAGGATCCCATACTTTCTTCTCTTCGAGCTTCTTCCAGGATTGAACAGCTAGGGGTCCTGTGATGTCATGGATCATTGCAGAACTGATTTCTGCCTCAACGATCTCTCCTGGATGCACTTGTTGCTTGCCGGATGCTTTCGCGAGTATCTTCTCTATGATATTCACAGTCGATTCACTACGATTCTAAGCCGCACATCTTTCTGATGTTTTGCCAACTCAGTTCAACGTCCTTATCCAGATATACTCTTACCATCCCACATCATTTCCTTGTGACTCTGACTCTGTTAGTTTTCGTTCTCTTGATAACGCCGTGATGCCGGTTCGGGCAACTTCCTTCAGTCCGAAGTTCCGGCTCAGTTCAATCAAGGCGTCGATCTTATCCGAATCGCCTGACGCTTCCACAATCATGCTATCGTCCGCCAGGTGCACGATCTTGGCTCGGTAGACGTCCACGAAACTCAGGATCTGAAGCCTATCCTCCGGTTTGGGAGCTAGCTTGACGAGGGCGAGCTCTCTAACCACGGCTTTGCTGGAGTCAACTATTTCGGCTCTGATTACATCAACTAAGTTTTCGAGATGTTTGACTAGCTGCATGGCCTCGGCTTCGCTGCCACGCATTGTAAGTGTCATCCTAGCGATTTTGTCCCTCTCTGATGTTCCGATCGCGACGTTGCTGATGTTGAATCCTCTTCTTCTGAAGAGGTTGGAGACTTCGTAGAGGACTCCAGGCTTATGGTCCACGAGCACGTTGATAATCATTTCTTGCTGAGGAGCGATCATGCGATTGCCACATCCTCCAGTCCTGCTCCGGGGGGAAGCATCGGTGTTGCATTCTCTTCAGGAGAAACTGGCACATCGATCACGGTGGTGACTTCGCTGCTAAGTGCGTCCTTTACTGCCTTGCTTAGTTCCTTGTAGTCTCTTGCTTCTACTCCAATGGCGCCGTACGCCTCGGCCAGCTTTGGAAAATTAGGTGACTTGCCAAGTTCAACGCCGAAGTATCTTCGTCCGTAGAACATTCGGTGCCATTGCGCGACCATGCCGAGCATGCGGTTGTTTAGGATCACTACTATCACCGGTATGTGCTCCTCGATGGATGTGGCTAAGGCGTTCTCTGTCATCGCGAAGCTTCCGTCTCCGGCTATGTCGACTACCGGCGCGCTTGGGCATGCTACTTTTGCACCCAAGGCAGCGGGGAATCCGAAACCCATTGTGCCAAGGCCCCCAGACGTGATAAATCGTCTCGGGCCATATGCTTGGAAATGCACTGCGCACCACATTTGGTTCTGTCCGACCTCTGTTGTCACAATTGCCTCTCGGGGCAACAGATGCCTCAGTAGTTTGACGACTCGAACGGCCGACAGGTAAGGGCCATCCTTCTTGAGTCCTTCGATGTTGAATGCGGCCTCGGCTTTGCGGAAAGACCGTGACTCGCGTCCGTCGACAAGTTTCGTGCTTAGACCGGCATTGATCGCTTTCAGTGCTCTCTTTGCGTCACTTGCTAGCGAGATTGTCGGGGTTCTGTTCTTTCCAATTTCCGCCTTGTCCGCGTCGATATGCAGAATCGAGCTATTCTGACAGAACTTGCTTGCATCTCCAGTGGTTCGGTCGGAAAGTCTAGATCCTATAACCAGTAGAACATCGGCCTTTGTCACAAGTTGGTTTGTTTCAGATGAGCCATGCATCCCCATTACGCCGACCGAAAGGGGATGATCTTCTGGAATGGATCCCTTTCCCATGAGCGAGGTCGCGACTGGACACATCAGCAACTCGGCGAGTGCTATGAGTTCCTGCGAGGCTTCTGAGATCTTGACTCCGCCTCCAGCAAGGATCATGGGGGCTTTCGCATTCGCTAGCACATCGATCATTCTCAGGACTGTCTCAGGGTCGGGATCAGGCAATGGAGAGTATCTCTTGGGAATCACTCGATCCGTAAAGTCCATGACACCCATCTCTTGCTGCACATCTCTAGGAAGGTCAATAAGGACGGGGCCCGGCCTTCGCGTGGAAGCAATATGAAACGCTGCCTTCACCGTCTGAGGAATCTCAGTAGCCTTTCTAGGCTGGAACGCGTACTTGGCTACAGATGTGAC
>CAYGWT010000340.1:0-4212 GCA_964353625.1 uncultured Candidatus Bathyarchaeia archaeon
AGTCCGTCACCTATGGGATAAACGATACTGGTAAACTGGTGCGCGAATCCCACCCCCAGCCCCTTTTTGCCAGACTCGCCGGACTTGTTGACGCTTTTGTTCGAAGCCCTCTCCCGGCGCAGATTTCCTGAAGCAGCAAGAGATTGGTTCGATCCTCTAGCAAATCGGCCATAGAAACTCCTTCCAAGTGCGTGAATTTTAGATATTCCCCGCCACAGCTTGGCAGAACCGACACAAAACCACTCAGCAAAGTGCACACATGTCTTAATATCGAGAGAAGAGACCTGAAAGTTCCAGGCTCAGTTCAGGAGAAGGAAGTCTGTTGTTAGATTCTGGGGACATGGCATGGGTTATCGCAGCAACTAGTCTTGTCATGATAATGACTCCCGCACTGGGATTCTTCTATGGTGGTTTGGTCAGACGCAAGAATCTCGTATCGACCATAGTTCAATGTCTCGCGATCTTCGCTGTCGTTAGTTTGGTTTGGGCCTTGTGGGGGTATAGTCTCGCACTCGGACCGACAATAAATGGCCTTATTGGAGATCTTTCGGAACTCGGACTGAATAATGTCGGATTGACACCGAACCCCAACTATTCAGATACTATTCCAGAACTTCTCTATTTTGCATTTCAGCTAAAATTTGCAGCCATAACACCTGCACTAATTATCGGGGCTTTTGCTGAGAGGGTTCGTTTCAAAGCGTTGCTCATCTACATCGTTCTTTGGACGACCTTCATCTACGCTCCAATAGCGCACTGGAACTGGGCCATTGGCGGATGGCTGAAGACAATTGGCGTAATTGATTTCGCAGGAGGATTAGTGGTCCACACTGCCGCCGCCGTCTCTGCGCTCGCAGGCGCACTCGTAATCGGCAGAAGAAAAGGCCTAGCTTGGAAAGAGAATGGCATCAGCCCCAACAACATCCCCTACGTGATTCTTGGAGCATCCATTCTCTGGTTCGGCTGGTTTGGATTCAACGCCGGCAGCGCACTTGCAGCCAATGTCCTAGCAGTGAACGCTCTGGTTGTCACGAATCTTGCCGCAGCTGCGGCCGCTGTAAGTTGGATGATAGTAGATTGGATTAGGAAAGGCAAGCCATCAGCAGTAGGCATATCGATCGGCGCCGTGTGTGGCCTCGTAGCGATAACGCCTGCTTCAGGCTACGTAGGCACAATGCCTGCAATAATCATCGGACTGGTAGCCGGATTGCTATGCAACTTTGTGGCGAGTTGGAGAGCTAGAACCAGATTGGACGACGCATTAGACGTCTTTGCGTGCCACGGCATGGGTGGCATATGGGGGACAATAGCAACAGGGCTGTTTGCATCCAGTCTCGTCAACCCAACTGGACCCAATGGGTTACTATTCGGAAATCCTAACTTGGTGCTAATTCAGGCGACCGGCGTGGCTGTCGTCGCAGCATTCGCCTTTGTCGGGTCATACGCAATTCTTAGGGTGATCGACATTTTCACACCCGTGAGAGTAAGTCCACAAGAAGAACATGATGGACTCGATATCAGTCAACATGGCGAAGAAGCCTACGCATGATCCTATCATGCAAACAACCCCAAACTCAGAAAACAATTCGGATTTGATTCTCATACAATCAGATCCATCACTAAGCATCTGCAGCTTCGTTAAGTCCCGTTTAGTGACAGGCGAATCGCAAAGACTGTGCGGAGCGGATTTCCGATAATTTCAATGGGACAGAGCCCACACATCGCCCCCGGAGCCCAGCTCTCGGAACTGCCCGTGCACCTTCCGAAGAATTCGGTACCAGTTCGACCCCAGAATTTCTGCACTCCGGCTTTCGCATGCTCTGCCACACAAACCACCAATTTGCGTACACAGCACATCAGTGCATTGTTCACACCATATGTGACCGCGATGTGCATCTCGACTATCCATACCGGCAATACTAACATAGAATCGCTCACCGATGTGTAGATGTGTCTTAATTAGCACCGATAGGGGCTACGCGGTCTAGATGGACATGGCCTGCTACGAATCTTGCATAGCTCCATTTCGAAATCGAAATGATTTGGTGTGTCGGGCGAATTGTGCGGAATAGCTGGGGTATTTTTCAAAGAAGGCGGCCCTGTCATCGAGTCGCTACTAGAAATGTTGAAGAACCTGCAACATAGAGGCGCAGACTCTTCAGGCATCGGTTTCTATCGTCAACTGGCGCTGGAACCCGAAGAGTTTCTCTTTGTATTAGATACGTTGGACCTCCCAGGGACGGCGGAGAAGGTCACCTCCTCGATTGCGGAGATTGGAGGAGACATCAGGGACATACGCCAGAGATTGTCAGGAGGTCATGGTCTTGATGACTACATCTTATCGCTGGATCGCACCAAATTTGCGGAGTTGAAGCGTGCGATCAGCAAGACGGGGAGGGCGCGGGTTCTTAGTTTCGGCAAACGAATGACCATCATGAAGGAAGTGGGAACTGTCGATGCCCTCGAAAAACGATATCGTGGAACGCTCGGCAAACGCGACAAAGAACTGACTGCAACCCATGGGATTGGCAACGTCAGATTCTCAACGGAAAGCGCCGTCGACAACTGCTCCGCACATCCTTTCCAAGGAGGGTTCGAGGATGTCGCCGTCGTTCACAACGGACAGATTACCAATTGCTACAAAATGAAAGAGAGATTGAGAATGAAAGGACACGCATTCGAAACTGACAACGATACAGAAGTCATCGTTCACTATATTGTGCAGAAAATGATGGAAGGGTTCTCGTTCAAGGAGGCGCTGGAACAGTCCGTCGAAGATTTGGACGGCCCGTTCGCCTACATGATTTCCACCATCAGCGCCATAGGCATGGCAAAGGACAGGCTCGGCCTAAGGCCGCTCGTTGTTGCTGAAGGAAATGGAGCGTTTGCAGCTGCGTCAGAGGAGGCTGCGTTGATGGCAGTCTTCGAGAATCCTGTTGTAAGAAATATCGCTCCTGGAGGTGTGGAGGTGCTGAGCTACGAGTGAGTGCACCATCGACGCGAAAACTCTCACATCTAGAGAGTTGAATGAGACTCTGAGAAAGACTTCAGAGAAGTCCAGCAGAGTTGTGATAGAAAACCCGAGCGGAAAACACCACTTGGGAGCTGGACTCTGTCGCAGAGTCAAAGTCGAGATAGACGGTCCTGCGGGCTTCTATGTGGGGACAATGATGCATGGACCTGAGGTACAGGTGAACGGCAATGCTGGATGGTTTGCCGCCGACAACATGACGGAAGGTAAGGTGGTCATCAATGGTGGCGCCGGAGATGGATGCGGACAAGGAATGTATGGTGGTTTGGTGATCGCTCACGGTGATGTCGGGAACAGAGCTGGGCAGATCATGAAAGGTGGCACGATCATCGTGAAGGGTAAGTGCGAATTCATGACCGGCCTCTACATGCAGGGTGGTCAGATAATCTGCCTGGGAGATGTTGGAGGAGCTTGCGGCGAAGCCATCATAGGAGGAAAAATCTACGTTGCCGGCAAAGTGAGAAGCCTGGGCAGAAACGCAAAGGTAGATAATGTGATGGGGGACGAGCGGGCGGTCCTCCTAGATCTTCTTCAGAGTCATGGGCTCGGAGCCTTCGCTCAACACGACTTCAAGAAAGTACTTCCAGAAAACCCAAGACCATTCTATGGGGAGAAAAAATCGCTTAGGCTTAGAAAGATCGGTCTGAACTACGCCATAGAGATAGACACTGACCTGTGTAACAGATGCGGAGTATGCGTCAAGATATGTCCACAAGGTGTACTGTCGGCGTACAACAGCGACAGACAGAAGATCAGAAAGGCGGACGATCTGAAGCCTAAGACTATCTGGAAGATAGTTCCAGATAACAAGTACAACTGTGTAGGATGTCTAGCGTGCGTAGACTATTGCGGACTCAACGCGATAAGTATCTGTGACCTGCCCGCGGATGCTCGAGTGACCTGGAAAAACGAGATACTGGATCAGATACGAGTCAAGGCGGCCACTGGAAGAGGCATAGTGAGAGGGACCGGACCAAGAAGGAAACTGCCGGACTTCGACGATTTTGTGATCCTTTGCGCCCAGACCTCAAGGCCGCCAATCGACTCCTACCGAGAGCCATGCGAAACAGACGTCACCATAGGTGGGAGATACTCGAAAGATGCGATCCTGCAGCTCTCAATGCCGATCTTGATAAGCGGGATGTCTTTTGGCGCGATTAGCAAGGAAGCAAAGATGGCTA
>CAYGWT010000341.1:0-2467 GCA_964353625.1 uncultured Candidatus Bathyarchaeia archaeon
AAAATCTTCGACCTTGACGCGCTCGTCATCAGTGGTGACATGACTGGGAAAATGATAATCCCAATATTCAAACAGGCAGATGGAAATTTCAAAGCAACACTGTTTGGAGAAGAGAGCATCCTCAAGGAGGACGACCTCCAGGAGTATGAAAAGAAAATCAGAAAACTCAGTTACCTGCCATATCGGACGACCTCTGAAGAGGCCGCTAAGATCGCCGAAGATGAGGACCTGAGAGAGAAGGTCTTCGAGCGACTCCAAATCAGTGTAATCAAAGAATGGCTGAGACTGATTCCGGAGAAGGTGCCGAAGAAATGCCGCGTGATCCTGACACCTGGAAACGACGATGTCCTCGCTATTGACGACGTGATACGCTCCGATTTAAATGTCACCTACGGCGAGGAGGAAGTTGTCTCACTTGATAACGAACATGAGGCCGCCTGTTGTGGGTGGAGTAACCCAACTCCATGGCACACACCGCGCGAATGCTCCGAAGAAGTACTTCTCGAGAAACTCGAAAGAACAGTTCAAAAAGTTAGGAATGTTCAGACATCAGTTTTCTGTTTCCACTGCCCGCCGTATGATTCTCAGATCGATTATGCTCCGAAGCTGAATCCGGACTTGACACCAGTTTATGCACATGGCAAGCCTCTGATGGTTCCCGTGGGATCCAAGTCCGTCAGAGCTGTGATCGAAAAGTACCAGCCCCTCATCGGGCTTCACGGACACATACACGAAAGTTCCGGCTATCTCAAGATCGGGCGAACTCAATGTGTGAACCCAGGCAGCGAGTATGGCGAAGGGATACTCCGAGCCTATCTCGTTGAACTCGACGGGACGAAGATAACGCGCCTTCAAAGGGTAGAAGGATAGTCACTGAGACTGCAACGTTGCCTTCTGCACAAGATCCATGACTTGAAGCCTGAATCGGAACGGCTCTATCTTCAATCTAGAAACAGGGATCTCAAACCGGTCTCCGTTCGCGTACAGTCCGACCTTGAACTCCCCATACTCATTACGCATCAATGATACTTTCGAGAATTCATTCCATTTGCGATTGATAGAAGGGCTCTTTCCCTTCCTCAACTGTAACCCTTCGTCATCATACGAGAATTCGACATGGTACCATTGTTTATACAGGAGCCAACCGAGCACAGCAGCCACGCCAACATTGAGCGCAAGGATCTGATACCATATCGACGCAGTGAATTGCAGGGGCATGAACATGACCATGACTGCTTGAATCATGAACATTATCACAAACGATTTGAAGAGATAATACGGCTGAATTGGAGAACGCTTTTCTAGCATCATTTTTCCCTATACCTTAACGTACTTCTTGAGCTGCCTACCTAGAAACGTGTCAGCAGAAATGACTCGACGCGAACTCGTATCCAAGTAGGCGACGCCGACATCACGATCTGTCGCTTCTTGGACGCATTTGACAGCCGAGTCACTGGGAGACTCGCCCGCAAGCAGCAACCATGCCCACTTCATCTCAAACTCCCTCATGCATGACTTGACGGTCAAGATCCATTTCCTGATCCTTTTGGGATTAGGCTCATTCTCATCGCCGGTGGAGATTGCAAAGAACCCTACCTCGTAGTTGGGATTGAGGAAGAACGAGAAGAAGCGAGAGAGAATGAATCCCTTCATGCGAGTGTTTCCTGAGATGAACAAATCGAACAATACGTCTCCCACTGAATACTTGAGGAAGGACTCGTTGAAGTCTGCAACCCACCTTCCTCTTCCTTTCATCATCAACTTCTCGAGTCTTTGTATGATGTCGTCTGAGGCGCTCATGGTAGATGCCTCCAATGAAGTGTTGTCAGCTGTCACTAGGATGGACCGTTATAAGTTGAATGAACGATGCCCTGCCCATGGGCTGAAGAGTCCCGCCAGAGGCTTCGCTAGCTGCTTAAGGATAGAAAAAAAGGAAAAAAAGGGGGGAAGGATGGGGTGCTCACTCTGGTGGGATCTCAGCGTAGATTGTGGCGTAGTCGACTCCGACTCTGCTTCCCTTGGACCTGTAGTAGGCGTATATGATGAAGCCAACCACCAGCAGGAACACAGTGAATATCCATGGCTCCCTGGCGCTCCCGTATCCTATTCCGACAAGGTAAAGGAGGTAGACATTGGCTAACGTAGCGATCAGGCCAATCCCTGCCACTATCCATTTGCCGGGTTTGAAGGGGGACTTCTCATAGATATCATTGCGTCTGAAGACCAAGAGCATTCCTGCAAGTGAGGATAGCAGGAAGAAGATTGTGTCCCAGATGTCGGTTGCGGCGACTCCTCCGGCTGAGTTGACGTATTGACTCACGATTGGCACTGGATACTTGACGAAGAAATCAGATTCCGCGAAGCAGCCGATGAAAGCGACGAACATCGTTACGATTATCGCAGCGGTAGGAGAGTGCCATCTGTCGTTGACTTCTGAGAGCTTTTCTGGAAGTACTCTGTCGAATGA
>CAYGWT010000342.1:0-9173 GCA_964353625.1 uncultured Candidatus Bathyarchaeia archaeon
GGGCTGGCCCATCTTGCGAGGTTTGGCACCTATCGCAAACCCACTGGTTCTTATAGAAACTGTAACGTGTCGGCTTTCCACAGTTCTTGCATGACATGAAGACTAGGTTCTCTGATTTACCATCTAAAATGGCTTGCGAAGGCTACAACCTCATCTCTATCTTACTTCGTGCTCGTGACGCGCGGCGTTATGGCTACTGCCTTGGATGAGCAAGAGGAGCGAGCAACCAGGATCCCTAACGACGGATACCGTTTAGATAACAGCATAAAGAGCAGTAAGAGTAAGAAGAATATGGGGATCGCCGCTAGTTTTTTTAGTTCAGACCATGCGGTAGAAATCTAGGGATTTGGTATTGGATTGCACCTACTGTTGGGAGCCCGTTAAGTATCCGCGTGGCGAGTTTCTTGTCTTTCACACCTGCGGTCACTACCTTGCACTACTCAAGCCAGGGGCATCCTACGAGGAAATTTAACAGATTACCAGTTTAGCCTGAATTCTGTTTTACTAGAGAGTCCATTATGCATAGTCACCTCTTTGGCTCATATTTGCTAAATCTCATAACCCCGCTCATGATGCGCAGAAAGAAACGATTGAGCGAATCCCTTGGGCTGCCTTCCGCTGACCTGAGTGTCTGCCAGCACCCATTACCGATTCTCCTATGGAAACTCGATGACTCGGATGTGAACGTGTATCGTTGCAGGTTCTGCGGAGAATTGATCCGTTATGTCTGCATCCCCAACGAGGAGTTCATGTGAGTCAAGAGCTGCTCTCTATCATTCATATCTTCTAGTGCGAGCGAAGGCGCGACGACGAACTCCTTGATTCTTGATATTCGTGCTGCAGCCTCTGGGCCTGTGTACAGTGACTGTGCTAGGTCGTGGTCTTCAGGAGTTGGGTAGGGATACTCGACATGGTATTCGGTCTCTCTGCCCACGTTAATTCTTACTATTTTGCAGTGCGCAGTTGGTCCGACAAGAAACTCACCGGGCTTTCTTGGATCTGCGATAGTCGCTGAGAGGTCAATTCTCTGGAATCGTCTCCTTGCAATTTGCCTCAGCCTTTCTAGAGCGAGTGTAAGCTGAGCTCCTCGCTTGTTCTCCGCAAGCTCATGAATTTCGTCGATGATGACTGCTTGGACATGTTTGAGATGCTTTCGCATTTCCTTGCTGGACGGTATCGCTTGAAGTGTTTCTGGAGTTGTTATGAGCATCTCTGGAGGATCTTTGAGCTGCCTTCGTCTCTGAGATGTTGGGGTCTCTCCGTGGCGAACCTCGCAGCGAACCCCCATTTTGTTTGAAAGTCGATTTACTCTCGTGAGCATATCTCTGTTTAGTCCACGAAGGAACGTTACGTACAGAATTGATCTTCCTTTTCGTTTCTTGTTTGTGACTAGCCGACTAAACACAGGCAGCAATGCCGCTTCGGTCTTGCCGCTCGCGGTCGGCACGACCAGCAAGAAATGTTCTCCTTGAATGATCTTTGGTATCGCGAGAGCTTGTGGCTTCGTTGGTGTTCGCAAACCGAGCTCTAGCAATACCGCACGAATGGGTTGCGCTAGTGCTTCGAACGATGATCCAGATCTTGGCGAATCGTTCTTCATGGCGGATCGCTGAAGCTCGTTATCATGATGCTTTCCCTCGGCGAAAAATTATGCGGGTTCGTTATTGGCCTTGCTTCGATGAGCGTTGTGCAGAATTCCCGTTCCAGACGCTGAGAAAAATTATTAACAAGGTGGGCGTGTTTGATTTCAAGCGAGACGAGACGTTTATATAAGATGTAACAGGTTGCAAACGTGCCTTCGCGGAAGTGACGGCGAAGATTTGAGGAAACTTGGCAAGGTACTGCATGTGTCAAAGAGCCATGCCGTCATCGTGAAGCTTGATGCTCCGAAGCTTGTTAGAGCGGGCACAAAGGCCTGCGATAGCAAGTTGAAGAGCGTTGGTGTTGTGATGGATATTATCGGGCCAGTTAGAAGTCCCTACGTCTCCGTCAAGCCAACGATCGCGAAGCCGGAATCGGTCGTCGGACGAACAGTATACGCCATTGAAGATTGATAATGGTGGAGAGATTGTGGAAGAAACACAAACAGAATCAGGCGAATCCGCACAATCCCAACCGAAAGTCAGAGTCTGCCCAGAATGTGGCGGATTGAAGTTAATGCGCGACTTCGATGCCGCGGAGGTTGTGTGCATCACGTGCGGATGCGTCATTGACGAGAAAATAGTCGACAGCCGACCAGAGTGGCGCGCATTCGACGACGAGCAGAAAGCCAAGAGGGCTCGCACTGGTGCTCCGCTAACTTACGCAATTCATGACAAGGGTCTATCAACCGTAATTGACTGGCGTGATCGCAGAGGAAGCGGTCGCCAGATGACGGAGACAGAGCGCCTCGACATGTACAAACTACGGAAGTGGCAGAGCAGAGTGCGCGTCTCAGACGCAACAGAAAGAAATTTGGCTGTTGCCCTCTCCCAATTGAGCAAGCTCGCTTCTTCACTTAACCTTCCAAGGAACCTTCTTGAGACTGCTTCGGTTATCTACAGGCGTGCGATAAAGAAGAGATTGATTAGAGGAAGATCAATACACAACGTGACCGCAGCCGCGATCTACATGAGTTGTCGCCAGTGTGGAGTTCCGAGAACTCTGGATGAGATCGCGCGCGCAAGTAGCCTTAGCAAGAAAGACATAGGCAGAAGCTACCGATTCATGGTTCGAGAACTCGAAACCTTTGTTCCTCCATCAACAAGTCGGCATTACGCAGCCCGCTTCAGCAACAAATTGGTAATTTCGGGAAAGGCTGAGGCGATGGCGATTAGAATCCTTGAGGCGGCGACACAAATGAAACTAACCAGTGGGAGGGGACCCACGGGAATTGCCGCTGCCGCAACGTACATCGCTGCCGTCTTGACGAACGAACGTAAGACCCAGCGTGAGATTGCCGAGATCGCTAATGTCACGGAAGTGACAATTCGAAATCGGTACAAGGAGCTTCTTGAGAAACTCTTTATCGAAGTGCCAATGTAATGCTCTGTTTTCTCGACGCTTCCTGAAATGGAATGCTCAAGGCGAATGGCCTTGGAGCGGCCCATAATGTTCTCTGTACGAAGACCTGCGCCTTTTGTGCAGACCCTATCGCCCGCAGGTTGATCACTTGATATGGTGCTGACTACGCTCATCGCTTGGTCAGCATAAGGATGCTCACAGAAGAAATCTAGTTAGTAGCTGAAAATGTATGAACTATCGATGATGCAAGAAAGACTGCTGGGAATGTAGCAACAGTCATCATCGCATCTCTGAACGGAGTCTGCGATGTTAACATGAGTTGCCTCGACTTTCGAACGGACTCTTTTTGTGAGCGGCTCCTGAGGCTTCTCATGTCAGGTGGAATCCATACGCTTATGCTTTCTGCGTAAGAATACGCCAATCATCACAATGATGATGGCTGCCAGAAGACCGAGCATGACGACTTGGTTTGAGAGCAACTCGCTCGTTATGCTTGTTCTCGTTGTTTCTGTGGTCGGGAGTTTCGAGACGACAGTGAAACTGATCGGAATCTGGATAGCATGATCAATCTGAACGTCATCTTTGAAATACACTGAGATTGTCGCCTCATGGGTTCCTTCGGACAATGTTGAATCGACTACCGCTGTCACGCTAAATGGTGCCGGTGCGTTCGGATCGATTTGTCCAACATATGTCGGCTTAACAGATCCCTCAGAAAAGGTCTGATCAGCATCGATAGTGACGTTTGCATACATTGCGGCAATCACTCCCCGGTTTAGAATGCTTCCTGAGATCGTTATCTCTTGACCGGGCAACACAGGATCCGGTTCCACGATAATCTCGTACACTTTGAGGTCGATCCATCCGCGAACCAAGAAGGAAATTGCGTGTGTCTCTGTTGACGGTGTGGTCTCGCCACCGACCTTGTAAGTGGCCACTATGCTGCCTTGCAGTGTAAGGCCTGCAGCAGAGGATGGAGCAAACACCGTGAGATTGGCATCTATTGACTCTCCTGGGGAGAATGATGACCTGATCCAGTGGTTGTCGCCAAACAGTGCCAGCGGCGGCGGTATTGCCAGAGCAATATCAAGATCTTTCAGGTACTTGCCAACGTTTGAAACTTCTATTGCCAGTGTGTTGTTTCGAGATGCCGTAAACACGGTTCCCGAGGAGGTGACTGATAGGTTTGATGAGGTGGCCGCGTGTCCAATTTGAACCCCTGTCGCTAAAGTCATGATGACTAGCATGGTCAATGCGGTGAGATTTGACGCTCTGATTCTTCGCCGAGGGGTCATGACGCACCAGCCACATATTAGACCGCGCAAGTACGCTGTTAAGATAAAAACATAGACTTGATACTCCGCTCTCGCTGTAACGGTGAGGTTAGGCTCTGCGTTTGCGACCACCGGATTCTCGATGCCTGTGGGTGTGAGGGTGGTGAGTTGGGCGACGAGAAATTGAGTGCTCCTTGTGACTGGTTAGCCCAATCGAGAACGCGTCGTGCCCGATTGACCAGTCCCTAACCAGTTGGCCGTGCCCTCTCGCAGCATCGGACTCTCGGACTATGAGTTTCCTCGCCCTAACCTCGCCTGAGATGTACTCTTTTCTGCTCTCCACTGATGATGATGTTTCGGTTGTTGGTGCCACGATATCGATATCGACGAAAGCATTCACCTTCAGGTCCATCTCTTTGCGCATCTGTTGGATTCTTCTCACCAGGTCGCGCGCGAGTCCGTCCGCGATTTCTTCCGAAGACAGCATTGTATCAATTGACACGCTCCCTCCCTCGAAGTTAGCTGCGGGTTGGGTTTCCTTCGTTTCCTCGACGAAACTCACGTACCTGTCGTAGATCGTCAGCTTCTCAGAATCCACTTCGATCTCGGTCTTCCCCGTTGTCAGCCTCTTTCTGAGATCGACGGGGTCGATGGATGCTATGTTCTCGGCCACTTTTGCAGCTCGTGACTTGAGTTCAGGGCCAAGCGCGGACATGTTCGGAATGGCTCGGACAACAACTTTCTCTCTTGATTCCGATGGGGGAATCACATTCAACGATCGAGAGTTCAATTGATCAAGTAGAAGGGGCTTCATCTGTTGCACGGCGTCGCGAACTTCATCGTTGCTCGTTACGACTGTAACGGTTCTTACTGGTTGCCTGAGCTTGAGGCCTGCCTTCATTCTTGCCATAGCTGCAGCAGATATGATGCGCTGGGAAGTATCGAATAGCTTCTCCAACTCCTCGTTCCGCCAACCACTTCTAGGTTTTGGCCAATCAAGTGCATGAATAGTCAAGTGAGATTTGGATTCGGTCTGTCGAAACATTCCCTGGTAGAGCGCCTCAGCGACGAAGGGCGTGAACGGCGCCATCATTACTGCGGCTTGACGAAGTGCGTAGGACAGGACGGAGTAGCCGGCCAGCTTGTCCGGATTTTCTTTCTCAATCCATGTTCGTCTTCTTACTAGCCGGATGTAGCTGTGGCTAAGATCATCGATCAAGAAACTCCTCAAGGCTCTGACGGCCTCGTGGATTCGGTAACTTTCCATTGCCAAGGTGACGGATTCGATCGTACGTTCAGTGCGGCTCATGAGCCAAAGGTCTTCGTATCTCATTTGCGACTTCATCTTTTCAGGCGGATGTTTGGTTGGGTCAAACATGTCTAGGCTCATGTAGGTGCTGGCAAACACGTAGACATTCCAGATCGTTTGGAGGTCTCCAGCGATCTGTTCAAGGATCTTCCAGGAGAATCGCAGATCTTCCCACGGCGTATTTTGCAGCACGTACAATCGAAGCGCGTCACGCCCGAATCGCGTGATCGCTTCTTGTGGGACGACGAAGTTGCCGAGAGACTTGTGCATCTCGTGTCCCTGCTCGTCGAGCATGAAACCGTGCATCAGCACCGTCTTGTAGGGGGTCTCACCGAAAGCGACCAGCCCGGCCTTTAGCAATGAGAAGAACCAGCCTGAGATTTGATCGCGTCCCTCTACAATGAAGTCGGCCGGCCACCATTTCTTCGCTTCATGTCGGTTCCTGGGGTATTCTAGGCAGGCATAGGATGAGATTCCCGAATCGAGCCAGCCCACCATCACGTCGGGTAGTCTTTTCATCTCGCCTCCGCAGCCACATTTGAGCTTGACCGCGTTAATCCAAGGCACGTGGAGTTCTTTCGGCACTCTGGTGCCAATGCTTCTATCTTTGAGTTCTTTCAACGAGCCAATGACTTCTCTGTTTTGGCAGGACTCGCATGCCCAGATCGGTAGGGGTGTGCCCCAGAACCTCTGCCTTGAAATGACCCAGTCTCGTAGTCCCTGAAGCCAATTGCGGAACTGATTCGCACCAGCCCAATCAGGAATCCATCGAGTAGCCTCGATATCTGCAATCATCTTGTCTCGCATTTGGGTGACTTTGATGAACCATTGGTCCGTGGCGCGTATGATTAGCGGTGTGTGGCATCGCCAGCAGACAGGACTCCTGTGAACTATCTCACCGGCGAAGAGAAGGGCTCCTCTCTTCTTGAGATCCTCAACTATCTCAGGGTTTGCATCTTTGACGTACTTCCCTGCATATTTGCCTGCTTCAGCGATTAACTTGCCTTGGTTGTCAACCAGCATGAGAACTGGCAGCCCGTTTCGGCGGCCAACTTCATAGTCCTCTTCGCCATGGCCAGGCGCGGAATGCACGCATCCGGTTCCGTCCTCGAGGGTCACATACTCGGCACTAAGCACCACCCGGTGACCTCCCGTCAGATGAGCCTGTGCAGGAACGATATCTGAGATGGGAGACCTATATCGTAGACCGTCGATCGTTTCTCCCTTGAAGGTTTCTATGAGCTGAAGCTTCGTTCCGGTCTCGGCTGCGACGTGTGAAATTCTCTCCTTTGCCATGATGTAGACTTCATCATTGCATCTCACGCGTGCGTATTCAAACTCGGGATGGACCATGACCGCGGTGTTTGATGGGAGTGTCCAAGGTGTGGTGGTCCATATTATGATGTACTCGTTCGTGCGTCCCTCGATTGGGAACTTCACATAGATCGATGGGTCTCTTAGCTCTCGATACTCTAAGACAACTTCATAATCTGACAAGACGGTCTCGCATCGCGGACACCAGTGCACGACTTTCAAGCCGTGTTCCAACAGGCCTTCTTCATGTGCCTTCTTGACTGTCCACCACGCAGATTCAATGTATGCATCGTTGTGCGTGAGATACGGATGGCTCCAATCCATCCATACTCCGAGATCGAGGAAAATTCGACTCATTGCTTTTGAGTTATTGTTCGCAAAATTCTTGCATTCAGAAACGAACTTGTCAAGACCGTAGGCTTCGACATCTCGTTTCTGTTTGAAGTCGTGTTGCTTCTCGATTGCAAGCTCGATTGGTAGGCCGTGGCAATCGTATCCCGGCTGATCTCGGCAATCAAAACCCCTCGATCGTTTGTACCGAAGTACGACATCCTTGATGATCTTGTTCCAGCACGTGCCAATGTGTGGTGTGTCCGAGGAAGGGAAGGGCGGGCCATCAAGAAAGTAGAACTTGGAACCTCGAGATCTCTGTTTCTTCACTCGGTCATACGCTCTGGTCTTCTTCCAGAGGCTGAGAACGGTCTCTTCGAGCTTTTTCCAGTCGTATATCTTTGCTATTGCTCCGATCTCACGTTTCAAATCAGATCATCCTAACATTGCATCCTCGTTGCGTGTTCCAGACTCAAAGTAGGGTTGTTGCAACACCTTGTGCGCTCGGATATGTATTTGGGAGGGGCCGGAACTAGGCAAGAAATTCGATTTCTGGGTCACCTGTCACAGTAGCCACCCACAGTCCACTTATACCGCGGGCAAGTTCTATCTTGCAAGCCATTTTCGACGGTTAATTCTTTCGAATTACCATCTATGGGAAAGTAGGGTTGTCTCGCGGTTTTCCGCATTGTCAGCGCCGCGTGTAAGTCGTGTAAGTCGGATATATCGTTAGGGTCTGCATCGTAGGCTATTTTTTCTTTCCTAATTCAAGGCGATTTATGACTCACTGGGTCCTGTTGGGTGTAGGCGTCCTGGGCGTCGGGGGTGGGGTGGTGGGTAGGGTAGGGTGTGTCCCCTCTATTCTTCCAATCATTCTATGTTGTATTGTGATTGCTTACGGGTGTTCCGCTTGCTGCTTGGTGTATAGCATCTGCTTCCCATCCTTAGCGGGGCCGCTTGCCGTTCTCTCCAGTGCCCTCTTCTTCTCCTCTTCTACCATCCTCTCAAAATCTATCTTCCCTTCCGCTCCCGGCATCATTTCTTTCTGATACCTCGTCCCCATCAGCGTGTAAAGGAGATTGGCAATCTCGCCACCGTGTTCCTTACATAACGTCGTACCAACGGCCATGACCTCCGCGTCCTTGCTGCACATTGGGGCTGAACACTTCCATACAGTCATCAAACTTACCTCCGTCTAGATCACCAAAAAACCTAGATAAAGCACACGGCCGCTTACGATGATGACTTATTGGTTGTCGATGCTGCTTCTCTTCCGTTATCTAAACGGCTTAATCTCTGCGGCCAAAAGGACAGTGCGCTGTACCTTAAAGATAAGAGTATCAACTCACGCCTGCGATTCCCATGGTGTAAAGTATCTGTTGTTGATTTCGACAGCATAATCAAAGCAGTCAACAATTGTGATGAGCGGCGAACCGCACAAGTCACAATATCGGCTCTCTGGCTGGATCTCCCTACCGCAGTTCATACAGGTCTTGGGTTCGATGTACATCAGATCTTCACTTTTCCAATG
Source organism: uncultured Candidatus Bathyarchaeia archaeon (assembly GCA_964353625.1). Lineage (GTDB taxonomy): Archaea > Thermoproteota > Bathyarchaeia > 40CM-2-53-6 > 40CM-2-53-6 > CAVPLU01. The sequence goes on from CAYGWT010000342.1 coordinate 8,762, forward strand.
CCCTTCCTTGGAGTGTTTAGGCGATAGTCGCTGTTTGAGTTGAAGGATGGCGGCTGCACGTATGAATTATTGATTGAAAAAGGGAAATCAAACAGCCGGCAGCCGTTACACGTGAACGCTAGATTTCCTCGTAGGATGCTTCTGGTTTGAGTAGGGCGATATAGTGGTCGCACGTGTGAAATGTGACGGACTCGCCAGCCGGCAACTCTACGAGTCCCCGACGATAGGGGCAACGCAAATGAGCGTCCCGCTATTGGATGTACCTTGCTATATCGGAACGCAAGGTCGCAGCAGGGACCCGAGCCGATTCATGGAACTGTCGCCGCGGTACGATAGCGTATTTCCCCTCATCAGGCAATATGACCAGAACATCATCTCCCTTAGTCTCGTCACCGTATTTCCTGATTGCCTC